>CAZKZX010000001.1:0-25070 GCA_964557335.1 uncultured Methanomicrobia archaeon
AAACCACGTTGAACGAGTTGAAGACATTGCCGCTATCAAGATTCCTGAGCGGGCGAATTACATTCGGACAATCTATGCGGAGTTAGAGCGGATCCACTCTCACATGCTATGGGCCGGCATAGCCGGAGAAGAGATAGGATATCATACGCTTTTTATGTACACCTGGCGGGAGCGTGAGAAGATAATGGATCTCCTTGAGCTCCTCTGCGGCAATCGCGTGAATTACGGCTGTAACACTATAGGGGGGGTCAAGTGGAACATATCAGAGGGGCAGACGAGAACCGCGCTTCATACGTTGGAGTACCTTGATAGAGTAGCTGAGAAAGTAACAAAGGCGGTTCTGAAAGACAGCAACATAGCCGACCGTGGCGCAGGAGTTGGGGGGTTGAGCAGGGAGGATGCGATCCGACTGGGCGCAGTTGGCCCCAATGCACGGGCGAGCGGAGTGCCGGAAGATACGCGAGTGATGTGTAAATACGCCGCGTATGGTGAGTTTGACCTCGAACCGCAATTGGCTGAGGGAGGAGATGTCGTTGCTCAAGCCGTGGTGCGACTGTTAGAACTCAAGCAGTCGATATCACTGTTAAAAGAGCTTCTCAAGAATTTGCCCGAGGGGCCAATAAAAACGGAGTATGACGAGATCCCTCCAGGACGGAGCGTCGGCAGGGTTGAAGCTCCTCGAGGTGAGTTGACGCACTTTGTGGAGAGTAATG
Source organism: uncultured Methanomicrobia archaeon (assembly GCA_964557335.1). Taxonomy (GTDB): domain Archaea; phylum Halobacteriota; class Bog-38; order Methanoflorentales; family Methanoflorentaceae; genus DASPRZ01. The sequence goes on from CAZKZX010000001.1 coordinate 714, forward strand.
GGACGGACTTCTTTGAGCGAATAAAGATACGATCTCCTACGCTTGCGAATATCCCATCATACGTGCCTAAATTCATTGGCTGTGAGGTGGCAGATATCCCCATCATCGCCGCATCGATAGACCCCTGCTTTAGTTGTACTGATCGGGTTACGATAGTGAAAGATGGAAAACGGAGAACCGTGATGAAGGAGCAGTTGAGGGCGGGACGGGTGTAATGATTATTGAGGCTCTTATAGCAATAATATATGCTTTTGTATCTGCTTTGCTCCTTCAAGGAATTCGGCGGATCGTGGTTGCCCACAGCCAATTCAGAAAAGGACCTAGTATATTCCAAAGCTTCTACGACTTTTTCAAGTTGATGGGCAAAGAAAGTCTAACGCCAAACGTTACAAGTCCGCTGTTATTTAACATCGCGCCGATACTCAGTGCGTCATCGATGATTGTTGCAGCCCTTATCGTCCCGTTAGCATCTTCACAACCAGCTGTTGGCGCAGGAGACCTTATATTCATTATTTACCTCCTTACGTTGCCCCCAATAGCGCTCGTACTAGGAGGATCGGCAAGCGGAAGTCCGTACGGTGCTATAGGTGCAGCAAGAGAGGTTGCGCTGCTGATTGCATATGAGACCCCGTTTATCATTTCATTAATAACCGTCGCGATAGTCGCTGGTACTTTTAAACTAAGCATACTATCGCAAACCGCGTATATTACAGTGCTTCCGCTCGCTGCAATTGCGGCTATTTGGACACTTCCTGCAGCAGCAGGTGTGTCTCCTTTTGATATTCCTGAAGCCGAAACAGAAATCGTATCCGGACCATATATCGAATATTCTGGACCTAATCTAGCTCTCCTTAAACTCGGGCAGTGGCTCAAAACTTTTCTTTATGCCTCGTTAATATCAGCCGTATTCTTTGGAACGACGGTTTATCACTACCAAGATGGCCTTAATTTCGTGATACACTTTGCGATCATAGCCATACTTGTCACAATATTTATCGCATTCTGGCAGGCAACCACGGGAAGAACACGAGTTACAAACCTGCTTAGGTATTTCTGGTCAATTCCAACGGTACTTGCTATTGCTGACTTGGTATTGTTTCTCGCAGGAGTAAAATATATGACTATAATAAGCGGATTAGTAGGATTGTAACTATGGCATCTGGCTTTTTAACAGATTTAATACGGTCATTCACGCTTGGGTTGGTGGGCAAGACATCAACCGTGACAAACGCCTCGCAAGTAGAGGTGCTTGCCAACTTTAGAGGAGTTCCGGTATTAGATCCAGAAAAATGTATACTGTGTGGGAGGTGCGGAAAAGTGTGTCCTGCCGGTGCAATCACACTCAGCACTACGCCTACAACAAAAAGCGTCCGGATTTTCGTCGGGCATTGTATATTTTGTAGTGAGTGTTCAATGATCTGTCCGGTCGCTGCTATCACCATGACGGATACGTGGGACACTGCGGTCACCAACAGGCTCTCTATGGACACCATGAATACGCGAGAAATAAAGCGTAAAGTCAAAGAAAAAGTGCGAAAAACGGCAACTGGCGAGACGATATCGAAAGAGTCGACGGCAGAAATTGTAAAAGAAGAGCTCGAATGTGAACAACCTTCAGGAGACGGCCTCGCCGAATCCTAAATTACTTATTTGCTTTAGAAGGTGAAGTTATCAAAGTGTCTTGAAAAGCTCCACACGTGGAGAAGAGGCTTTCTGAAGACTTTTCAAGGATGTCATCATTATACAATCAATAAGAGAATGGAAGGCTGTAGGCTCGTTCTTATTCAACTCCTCGAGTGCTACAAAGCACGTATATTATTACTGTTCAATACATCGATGTGCTGCCTTATCACTCAAAAAAGAGCTTATCGCTATAACACTGATGTAGCTCAAGTGCGAGAATTCCAGGCAGTTTCCAAAACCAATAGTCTTAAAGACATATAGCTAATTATTGAATGGGCAACTGGTATGAAAGAAGCTGAGCTGTACGATGTTGTAATCGTTGGGGGCGGACCAGCTGGATTGACGGCAGCTGCTTATCTAGGGAGGAAAGCTCAAAATGCTCTCATAATTACTAAGAATATTGGCGGGCAAGCATTATTGAGCATAGGAATTGAAAATTATATGGGCTATCAATTCGTTGCAGGCCAAGAACTCATGAACAAGTTTGAAGAGCAGGTTCAGCAGTACAAGGTACAGACTATTTTTAATGAAGTAACTAAGGTTTACAAAGAAAGCGACCGTTTCGTAGCACTCACGGCAGACGCAGAAAGGTTCTATGGAAAGACCATGATAATTGCGACGGGAAAGCGGTCAAGGACGCTAAATGCAAAGAGAATTGACTCATATGTCGGTCGTGGCGTGAGCTATTGTGCAACTTGTGACGGACCTCTCTTTGCCGATCTCGATGTCGCTGTAGTAGGTGGGGGAAACTCAGCGATTACCACAGGTATCGAACTAAAGGATATCGCAAAAAAGGTCTACATGATAAACAGAAGCCCTTGGCGCGCTGACGAAATCTATGTGGAACAATTGAAAGATATGCCTAACGTTGAAGTATTAATCGGTTACGAAATTGTTGAGGTCGTAGGAAATGACACGGTAAGTGCTGCAGTGATACAAAAAATTTCTGATAAATCACTCAAAACGATCTCATTGAAAGGAATTTTTGTAGAAATCGGGCTAATCCCCAACTCTGATATCGTAAAGGACTTGGTGGCACTTAACCAAGATAGTGAGATAATCGTCGGGTGTGATTGTTCGACAAGCATGCCTGGAGTTTTTGGAGCGGGAGACGTTACGAGCGTACCTGAAAAGCAGATAATTGTAGCTGCAGGTGAGGGGGCAAAGGCGGCAATAAGCGCCTATAAATATTTACTTCGGGGAGGCGAACAGATAGTCGTAGGATATTAACTGTCTTATGTCAGATGCCTTATAATCAAAAGGGGTAAAAATGGTAGAAGTACTTACAGTTGATCTCAGAAAATGCGCAAATTGCGGAGCTTGTGAGAAGGCGTGCGCTGAACGACACGAAAATGGCAAAGCCCGTCTTAAAATAAAAGACGTTGTCCAATCGAGAGGCCATATGTACGGAAATTTTGTACTTGCCGTAAGTTGCAAACACTGCGTAAACCCCGTTTGCATTGGAGTGTGTGCGCCTCAAGCCATAGTGCGCGAGGAGGACCTAGTGTACATTGACGATGAAGCGTGCATCGGCTGCGGCAAATGCGCAAAAGCGTGCCCGTTTAACGCTATATTTATGCACGAAGAGATCGTGATGCCGACAGCACAGCATTCTGAGCGAAGTATTCTTTCCATGTTATTTCAAAAGGAAAAAAGTGGACAAGTGGAGCCAACGAAGTTGAAAGCGAAAAAGGTTCGAAAAGCGTACAAATGCGATAGATGCAAGGAATATGAAGATATGGCTTGTATAGAAGTCTGCTTTTACAACGCGCTTTCATTAATGGATACAGATGAACTACCGACGGCCGAGAAGCCGGAGCACAAGGCACTTTTGGAGCGACACGTCGTCGCAGAACCCAATGAACTCCAGACTTGACGTTACGGTCGCGTGATAAAAAGCACACCCGCTTAAAAACCGGATACCTCATTTTTGGGGTTAAGATTTATACAATTGACCTAGAATTAACATAGGGAGTTCCATGGACGTTTTACTGGTAAACCCCCCGGAAGTTCAAAGCAAGTATAAAGAGTTTTTGGGTCTGACAGCCCCTCCGCTCGGCTTGGCGTATATCGCTGCAGTATTAGAAGAAAACAGTGTTAGAGTCAAAATATTGGATGCACCAGCGCTCAACATGGATTTCTATAAATACAGAAAAGCAATCTCAAAGTCAAATGTTGATGTTCTTGGAGTGCAAACAACTACCCCTACAATACGTCAAGCCCTTCAAGTTGCACGAATCACCAAGGAAGAGCATCCTGATTGCATTGTAACTCTCGGCGGTTATCACGCTACGTTTATGTCCAATCAAATCCTCAGGCAAAATGACTTTGTTGACATAATCGTAAGAAATGAAGGGGAGTTTACAACGCTTGAGATAGCAGATGCCATAGAGAACGATAAACCGCTTAAAAACATCGATGGCATAAATTATAGGGAGGGCAATATTCTGATAGAGACCCCGCAAAGGCCCCCCATTGAGAACCTCGACTTGCTGCCATTTCCGGCAAGGCATCTCTTGCCAATGGATCAATACATGGTTTTTGGAAGAAAGCAGCAACTCGCAACGATGATTTGCAGCAGGGGGTGTCCGATGGGTTGCTCATTTTGTGCGTCAAGTGCAATGCACGGGAGGCGTGCACGGTTCCGGTCTCCGGAAAATGCAGTAGATGAGCTAGAACACATCGTGGACGACTATGGAGTCCGCATGATAGGTTTTATGGATGACACTTTTACCCTATACCCCAACTGGGTAAACAAATTTTGTGAACTCATCGCTAAAAGAGGCGTTGACGTTAAGTGGGGATGCACGGCACGAGTCGATAGGATGGGCGAACAGCTTCTTAAGCAAATGAAGGAAGCTGGCTGCAGAACGCTTCTTCTCGGAGTTGAGAGTGGCAATCAAGGGATCTTAAACAACGTTCAGAAAGGAGCTACGATTGACCAGGCTCGAAAGACTTTCAAACTTGCACGGGATGTTGGGATGCACACAATTGCATCCATGACAGTGGGAATGCCGGGGGAGACTAAAGTCACAGCAGATGAAACAATGAGCTTTACGAGGAGGGTGAACCCAGACTACGCCATATTCTCGCTTGCTACTCCGTATCCGGGTACGAAGTTCTTTGATCTTGCGGAAAAGATGGGACTTATTAAGGTCAAAGATTGGACACATTTCAATTTAATTATGCCTGTTCTCGAGACGACAGAGTTTTCCCTCGACGAGCTGCGAGATATGCAGACAAAGGCCTTCAAGGACTTTTATATGAGACCGGGGTACCTATTGAGACAATTCAAAAAGGATAGACTATTATTTCTCCTTATCTTTTATACCATTTTTAAAGGCGCTATAAAGTCAAAGTTTAAGTCTCTATTTAGCATTACAGCTGACCCACACATCAGCGAGGCGTGATATCCTTTATACTTCGTTAGACAAAGAAACTGTATTGCGGACTCTGCTAATCACGGTCCAAACTCATACGGTCGACAAGTATTATCAATTATTATGGATATAGTAATTATTAAAGAACTATATAGAGACCTTCTCGGTGATTATGCCCTTAATGACGATCTTCAATCACCAATATATAACAAACTAACAGGTGGTTTTTAACGATACTTGAAGTCGTTGTATTTGCATTTACTGCTTTTGTCGTTGGTTTTTCGGGAGCCATCGTTCCGGGACCAATGTTAACAGTTTCGATTACTGAATCATTGAAATAAGACTATAAGGCCGGAACCAGTGTCGTGATCGGACACGTTATGGCTGAGGCGGGTATCGTCACTCATAGGTTTGGGGCTTAGCCAAATTATCGGTTTACGAGAACATTTATTCTCATTTGCATTTTAGGAGGAGGTCTACTCGTATTTATGGGATTTAGCCTTATGAAAAGTGTAAAAGGGCACGCATCTATAGAGGTAGTGCCTGACGAAAAAGTTACTTACGGGCCGATTTATGGGGGCCTGGTAACAAGCGTTTCAAATCCCTTCTTCTTCATGTGGTGGTTCACGGTAGGAATGACATTCATGTATCAAGGCTTAAAAATTACAGGTTTAGTTGGTTTAGTTGCTTTCCTCGTTTTTCACTGTATGTCTGATCTCTCTTGGTATGGTTTTATATCCATCTGTGTCGATAGGGGGGCTTCTATCATAGGCGAAAAGACATATAAATTCATCCTCGGTGGCTGCGGCATATTTTTGATAGCGTTGGGCATAAATTTTGTATACAAAGGAATTATTAGCATATACGTCTTTAGGTAACACAACGGACTCATTCGCCCCATACGCAGCATTAACGCGTTATTATGCGAACATTGACCGATTAAATCAACTGATAATATTGTAACGTTTAACTCGCTTTTTGGTCTAGTAGCCCGTTTGGTTTGGCTGACATTGTAACAGAGGAATAAAGGACTAATGGAACCCCCCATTAAAGCGATGACAAGGCCAATTTTGTCCATGTGGCGGTGACTTTATGCATATATTACTGCTTAAGCACCATCACAATAGTATTTCTTGGGCTTACAACTATCTGAAAAGGAACCCCAATTTGGCAGCTTATCCACCCCCGACAAAAGAGAGGGATTATAATAAATCGATGAAAAATATCTTAACTAAAATATTATTACTCAAAAATGCCTAATATATTGATGAAATACTAAATTTTTTTGACATTTTATAGTATTTCCACGAAAATTATATAAATATTTAGTAATATATCAATATTTACATATGACTGAAGGCATTGAATCTGAATTAGATGAAATCGATTTAGCGATACTCCGCTCCTTACAAAACAATGCAAGGATTACGATATCGAAGATGTCAGATGATATTGATGTGCCTGATGCAACTATCTCGCATCGGCTTAAAAAGTTGGAAGAGAGCGTGATCAAGCACTACACCGTCGCATTGGACTACCATAAGCTTGGCCTCGCAATGATGGCAATCATTATCATCCAAACAGAAACCGAAAAGCACGGAGCGGTGAAAATGGAGCTCTCGAAGCTTGATGAAGTATCAGAGGTGTACAGCGTCTCTGGTGAATACGACCTTCTGATAAAGCTGTGGGCCCACAATATCGAAGAGCTTAATCAGATCATCAACAGTAAGATACGCTCAATTGACGGAGTTGAAGACTTAACTGAGATGATTATTATGGAGCGTGTTAAGGAGGAGATGACCCCAGTACTGCTATAATGGAGGAGTTTAACGTGCCCTTTCTAAGCGAATTTGTGAAGCGGCCTGTGGTTGATATCACGGGGAAAAGAGTTGGAAAGCTTACAGATGTCATTGTGTCAGCAGACAAACCCTATCCAAAGGTAAAGGCTTTACGAATTCATACACTAGATAAAAATGATGTGAACGTGCCGTGGGGGCAGGTGCAAGACTTAGGAAGGCCGATAAAACTCAATGTGGAACTACACGAAGTGCGCGCATACTCGCAGCAAGAGCACGAAGTGCAACTCGTCAGTGACGTCCTAGATAGACAGGTGGTAGACGTCGAGGGAAAAAAGTTGCGAAGAGTAAATGATTTGCAGCTTTCGCGTATTAATGGCTACTACCGTCTTATCGGGGTTGACATTGGCGTCACTGGAGTACTCAGAAGACTCGGATTGGAGAGAGTTGCTGAGAGCGTAAAGATCCGGCCACAAGAAAATTACATTGCGTGGAATGATATCGACACCATACATAGTGGCCCATTAAGTGTGAAGCTAAGAGTTCCGAAATACAACCTCACAAAACTTCACCCAGCTGACATCGCAGAAATTGTGGATCAACTTACCGTCAACGAGAGTGTTGCTCTGCTCAGCGCACTTGACGAAGAATCGGCGGCCGATGCTCTTGAAGAGACGTCTCAAGAGAGGCAGCTTTCGGTGATTGAAAGGATTGACGCAGAGCGTGCTGCAGACATTTTAGATGAGATGTCGCCGGATGACGCAGCAGACTTGCTTGGAGACCTTCCGGCTGATAAAGCCAGAGAGATTCTCGAATTAATGGAGCCGGAAGAATCGGAAGATGTAATAGAGCTGCTTGGATATCCTGAAGATACTGCTGGCGGAATAATGACGACAGAGTTTGTGGCTGTTAATGAAAAGTGCACAGCGCAGCAGGCGATAGATGAAGTCAGAAAAGTTGCAAAGGAGGTTGAAACAATTTATTACATTTATGTTACGTCCGACGGTGACAACCTCGCGGGGGTGACCTCACTTCGGGAGATCCTACTCGCGCCCCCTGAAAAAAAGCTCTCGGAGTTTATGCACAAGAACATCATCAAGGCCGACGTTTTGGAAGATCAGCGTGAAGTAGCACAAAAAATCGCGAAATATAACTTACTTGCGCTCCCCGTTGTGGAAGAGAATAAAAAGATAAAAGGTATCATTACGGTAGATGATGCAATAGATATCGTATTGCCAACTGCCTGGAAAAAGAAGGTTCCCAAGATGTTTGGCTGAAAAGTAGGGGGGCCAGATCTTGGATATTGAAATCTTCTTACGAAATTTTAGAGGGCCAACGTTAACGCGGCTCATCATATTCCTTTCCATTATGGGCCCTGGGATAATCACCGCCAGCGTAGATAATGATGCGGGTGGTATCACCACTTATTCGTTGGCAGGCTCTCAATTTGGCTACCTCATGCTGTGGACGTTCATCCCTATGACCGTCGCATTAGCCGTCATTCAGGAGATGGGTGTGCGAATGGGCGTCGTATCCGGAAAAGGACTTGCTGCTCTTATCCGCGAGAAGACGGGGGTGAGAGTCACCTTTTTCGTGATGCTAGCATTGATAGTTGCTAATTTTGGGAACATACTCGCTGAATTTTCAGGAATAGCGGTAAGTGGCGAAATATTTGGTGCGCCGCGCTTTATTGCTCTGCCCTTAGCCGTGGCATTTGTCTGGGGTTTGGTCATAAAAGGGAACTATAAAAGTGTCGAGAAAATTTTTTTGGTAGCATCATTTCTCTATGTCTCATACATTGTAGCGGGTATTTTGGCTCACCCGGATTGGCACACGGTAGCAGTAAGATCGTTCGTGCCGCAAATAACCTTTAATCAAGCATATATCACGATGATCGTGGGGCTGGTGGGAACCACAATCGCGCCGTGGATGCAATTCTATATTCAATCATCAATAGTTGAGAAAGGCGTCACGATAAAAAATCTCACGTATTCAAAAATAGATGCAATTTCAGGGGCTATAATAATCAATATTGTAGCTATTTTCATCGTAGTGGCATGTGCAGCCACGATCTTTGTCAGTGGGGTGCAAGTGAATAACGTCGCTGATATCTCATCAGCGCTTCTTCCATTAGCAGGGGAGTATGCAAGCGTTCTGTTTGCATTTGGATTTCTAAATGCTTCACTATTTGCTGCAAGCATCTTACCACTTTCCACGGCTTACGTCGTCAGTGAGGGCTTGGGTCTTGAGGCCGGTGTATCAAAGGGTTTTAGAGAGGCGCCGGTATTTTATGGATTATATGTCGGTTTGATGATACCTGCAGCACTTATCATTATGGTACCATCTACGCCATTGCTTTCAATATTATATCTCTCTCAGGTTGCAAATGGCATTTTGCTGCCCTTTGTATTGATCTTCATGCTTATCATAATTAATGATAAATCGGTAATGGGGGAGCACGTAAACTCGAGGTTATTCAATTATATCGCTTGGGCAACGGTTATTATTATGATAGGGTTGAGCATCACACTTATTGTGATAGGGCTGTTATAAGACAAAAAAGCGAGAGAACTCGAACCGTAAAAGTTAACATTTTATTCATAACATTACTGCCAATGAACAACGCTTCGAAGTCTAACAAACTCGATAGCTTCGATGTTACTAATTTAGTTGTTGGATCTGCCGTTGGGGCGGATATCTACGTGGTTGCCGCGCTTGGCAGCGGCTATCTCGGACCAGCAGTCCTCTTCGCTTGGGTGATAGGCGGTATAATTGCGATTATCATTGCATTAAATTTCGCAGAATGTGCGGCTCTCATACCCCGCGTAGGAGGGCCGTATGCCTATGCACGCGAAGCATGGGGGAACTTTACTGGCTTTCTCGTCGGCTGGGGACTCTGGATTGCTGAGGTTGCCGCACTTGCGGTCATGCCGGTCGCTTTTGTGAGATATCTTACCTTCTTTATCCCCTCTCTCACGTGGGTGCAGGGCGCGGTAATTAAAGTCTTATTTGTTGTAGTCTTTACCTATGTGAATATCCGCGGGACGGGACTCGCGGGAAAGACGAATGATGTCCTTACCATTGCAAAACTGAGTCCGCTGTTACTTTTGATTGTTTTGGGATTGGTGTATCTAGGCACAAATCCCGCCCAGACGTATTCCAATTTGATTCCTTTTGCCCCTCTCGGCTTTAGCAACTTTGGACCGGCACTTATTCTCGCCTTTTGGGCCTACGCGGGGTTTGAACTTGCTGTTATTCCTTCCAATGAAATAGAGGACCCCACAATAACAATCCCCAAAGCTATGGTCATAGGCATGACGATCGTGACCTTGTTTTACTTACTAACAAATTTCGTCGTAGTTGGGGCCATCAACTGGACAACACTCCAATTTGACCCTGCACCGCTAGCCTCAGCTGGGAGTGTAATTTTATCGTATACGCCAGCACTCGCTGCCATTGGCGGGGCGATTCTTGGACTCGGTGCGCTTATATCCATTTCAGGATTTGATGAATCTGGCACGTTAGCAACTTCCCGATTGTCCTATGCGATCTCTCTTGACGGGCTGTTTCCTAAGTTTTTTAGTCAAATACATCCAAAATACAACACACCCTACAAAAGTCTGATAGCACAGAGCACTATTGCGCTTTTTGGATCACTGGTAGGAGGGTTAAGCCAGCTTATAGTGTTCTCGGTTTTCAATCTCGCGTTTGTGTACCTCGTGACGTGTTCAGTAGTTTTGGTGTTAAGAGAGCGAAAAAAGCCCGAGGTGGGGCAGACAGTTGTCGAGAGATTGACCGGTCCAATCATACCTATCGCTGGTGTGATTTTGTCCGCTTATTTGTTACTGATAAGTGGTATTTCGACAATTATTTTCGGAATTATCACGATTTTGATAGGAGTACCCATTTATGTAGCGTATGCGCCGCGCACAGAAATGGAGACGTTGAAAAGAGAATTTCTTTCGACTGAGGCTATGCTATCAAGAGTTGCACGAACGCAAAGGGTTTTTCTCGGATATCTTTTTAGGCTCTTACGGAGGCATCTATAGCAAAAGCAGACAGTTGAGCGGGCTACTGGAAGAGACGCTTTTCCCCGTTGCAGCAAGTTATTTAAAAGTAGTAAATAATAGTGAGCGGTATGGACCCCACGGGATTTGTAATACTACTTATTATAGCCTTTGCAATTTTAATTGGCGTTTACCTGGCGCTAAAGGCAGCTAAGTATTTGATAGTTCATGCAATATTAGGCGTAGTTGTTCTTTTTATTGCCCGTTTGATTGGGATTGGCGTTGCAATAGACTGGAAAACCGTGATTATATGCGCAATAGGCGGTGTGCCGGGTGCAATACTCGTTATAATTCTATATTTTTTAGGAGTTCACCTTTGAGGTGAAACAACAAATGACCTAAGGGGCTTTCTCTAGACTATCAAGATGGTGTGTAAACTACACTCATTACTAATCCTTTTATTCACAGCCTTGCATTAATTATCTATGGTCAACAACACTCTAGGCGTCATTGCGGTTATATTCGATATAGGAAATACCCTTGTTCCTACTACTAATTTTGTTTATAAAGCGATTGTTGAAGCATTTACTTTAAACGGACTAAAAGCACCCCAATTTAAAGAGATGCTCAACATATCAGGACGATCTAAAAAAAATGTCTTCCCTCCACAAGTCTATGCTGACTATGAAAAAGTGATGAATGACCACGTCTATTTGCTCAAACCATTTGAAGGTTCTGATAGGACTATTCGAACTTTGAAGAAGTTGGGGTACAAAATCTGCGCATTTACCGCCTTTCCCAAATCCGTTGTTAATACGATGTTTAAAACGTTTGGCTGGGACGTGCCGTTCCTCTCATCGGATGACGTTGAAGAAACGCGACCGTCGCCAATGGGCATCTTAAGGTCTGCGGACATGCTTGGAAGCAAGCCGAGCGAATGTGTGGCTGTTGGTGATACGATAGGTGATATACTAAGCGCAAAAGCAGCGGGGGCTCACGCGATAGCTGTAGCCACGGGATTATTTAGCTACGATGTGCTACAGAGGGAGTCGCCCGATGCAGTAATTAAGGCCATAGAAGAAGTGCTTCAAATACTAAAATAAGGCAGATTTCTACAAATTATTGAAAGATAATTAGAACTCCGCAAACAGTCCGTTGTCTGCTTACAACTTTTAGTGTTCACCTTCTTTTGATTTTTACGAAACCATTTTGCTACTAAAACTTTTCAGCAGACATAACGGCCGAAATCTTAGTTGTTGAAGCTTTTCAACAATTAAATTTTAATTTAATTGTGTCCGAATCGGGTTTATTGCTTGATCATTGCCTGATTTATAAAACTCTGGTTGACGATGCTACAAACCTACTCATTCACAGTACAATTAGTGTTACTTGCTATAAGCGCGTTACTAGCGGGAAGCCTGTTATTCGCTTAATTGATTATTTAAGCGTCTGAGCGTCTATACGACTTCATTTCATGATATGAAGGCTGACATGAACGCTGCAGATCAGTCTGTATTTTAACTTGCTTACAATAGAAGAAGTTTAAAGAGCAGCGCTTCATAACTGCGATCTAATATTCGTTCTTATGTTGTTAAGTCTTTTCAAATGCGGTTGTTACCTTTTTGACTACATCTTCACATTGGTTATTACGTGAGAGGCTCTATTCCTTATAGAGCGTACGCAAAAGGTCCCCGTTAGTCCAGCTTTATTACCATAGCAACTAATTTTGCTATAGGATTAATAACCGCCTTCCCTATTATTCAGAGAATGTTCAGCGATGACGTTTTCCAACGGAGTACAAGGCAAATCTAAAGATTGGGCCACTTCCTTGTTTACAAGTTTGCCATTAATTACATTTATGCCACTTTTCAATTCTGGCAAATCATATATCGCCTGTATTCCATGTTCCGCGAGAGCTAACACATAGGGAAAAATCGCTTGCCCCAACAAAGTTGTTGAAATTCTTGGGACTCGTCCGGGCATATTTGTAACCCCATATCGTATATTGCCAAACTCATCTAAGAAAACAGGGTTTTTATGCGTCGTTCCCCGTGAGCCGTAAATATTGCCCCCCTGATCAATTGAGATGTCCACAATTACCCTCTTTCTCGATGTTCGCATTTTTTTAAGAACCTCTCGATCAATGATAAGTGCCGCTTTTCTACCGACAGTATAGGCAGCACCTATGATGATGTCTGTTTGAGTAAGATCAAATCTATATTTTTCCTTAAGATAAGATGCTATATCTATGTCACGAAAGGCGCTAGGTGTTTCCAAGATTTGGATTTTAAAATCTTTCAATTCCGGTTGGGAGATAAAAAGTTGGAGCTCTGGTATTCTTTTTCCTTCTCTCTGAATTATGTAAACCTTAGCACCCATTTTGACCAATATCTTTGAGGCGTTTTTTCCTGCAACACCTCCTCCCAATACAAGAGCAGTTTTACCTGTCAGATCGTAAGGAGGCTCGTCGAATAATGTGCTATATGCAAGGCTGTTGAGGAGGCGTTCTAACTGCTCTTTTTCTTTAACGGAGACCTCTATTTTATCCCTCTTTATGTTCGCGTGTGTTAAATAAAAGGCAGCCTGATACGCTCCTAATACCCCAGCGACGATGCTGCTGGGCTCTAAAAGGATGGTTCTACCATCTTTTACTATCGTTTCATAGGCGATAGCAGTAACCCCGGATTTCATCAACGCTTTGGCAAGAAGCTTGTTACTCGCTAAGTGTAAAAACGTAAACAGAAGGTGATCGGGCCGTATAAAATCGTATTCTTCTTGCATGGGCTCTTTAACTTTTACGATTAGATCAGCCTTACCCCATGATTCCTCAGCGGTTTGGACAACTGTTGCGCGTGCCTTTGTATAATCTTCATCAGAGTACCCCGCTTTCTCGCCTGCAGTGGTTTGAACGATAACCTTCATGCCCTTTTCTGTTAATACGCTAACTGAGGAAGGGGTAAGACTTACCCTCCCTTCTTGTGGTTTTATTTCTTTTGGGACGCCAACAACCCAAGAAAGCAGCGTCATGATGATGAAAAATCGCTTGTTTGTGGCTCTCCTCAAGGAAAAATACGACCTTAAATGAATTTTTTCAAATAAGCTAAAAGATTTCTTTAACAACATTTTCCCCCCTTGATACTACGTTGTAAATAATAGTAGTAGGAGAATGTCCCTCACACCTCGTAGTCCTCGAGAAGTAACAGCAGTAGTTAATGGATCAACCGTTCACATATTTTGCTATTTCTATTTTTTAACGAGATAAGAAAACACGTTTTTTGTTATTTTTCCTTACGTCGAATAGAACAACCTGAATCACGAAACATATTTGAGCTTCGTGTTATGACAGTTGTCATAATTTAATATTATCCACTAAGTGGAAGAACAATTACACACAGAATCTGAAGTAGAAAAACTATTTTCTTGATTTATTAAATAAGAGTTTTAGATTTCTGTTAAAATCTGCTGCGTCTAAAAAAGCATTTCTCTATTTGAATTGCTAGCTCTTTTGGCGTTTCCGTATTCAAACGTGTTGGTGTCATTTCTCTACGGACTTTTGCCTACTTTACCTGGAAGCAAATCTTAAATTATATTATAACACACTTCATACTCTTTATCGTACGACATTTCTGTGAGCTGAGTAACGCTAAAAATGCCACGAAATAAAATTTTACACAAGGATTGTATTGCTGGGATCAACGAACACATTGATGACGGCCAAGTTGATGTCATCGTCACCTCACCCCCGTACAACATCGGCGTTAAGTATAGCACCTATTATGATGCAATCCCGAGGGCAGAATATCTAAGCTGGATAGAAGACGTCACTAAGGAGTGTAAAAGAGCATTAAATGATAAGGGCTCACTATTTCTCAATTTAGGATACAAACCGAAAGACCCGTGGATTGCCTGGGAAGTCGCTTTTAGACTCAAGCCGCACTTAAAACTACAAAACGTTATCCATTGGATAAAGTCAATTGCAATTTCTCGCGACGACGTGGGCAAAGCTCAAAGCGTAGCTGGGGATATCGCTGTCGGACACTACAAACCCGTAAATAGCAAATATTTTGTCAACAAATGCCACGAATATGTCTTTCACTTTACCAAATATGGTGATGTCGAACTGAGCAAACTTGAGATAGGCGTACCGTATCAGGACAAGAGCAATATACGACGATGGAAGGGTTCAAAACGTGGAATAAGAGATCGTGGCGACACGTGGTTTATACCATATACAACTATAAAAGCGAGGGAGAGAGATCGGCCACACCCTGCAAGTTTTCCGTTCAAATTACCGATGATGTGTATAAAATTGCACGGCGTAGAAAATACAAAACTGGTCTTGGATCCATTCATGGGAATTGGAAGTACCGCGGTAGCGTGTAAGAAGCTTGGGGTCGATTATATCGGATTTGAAGTGGACGAAAATTACATTGAAATTGCCGAAAAAATACTTAATAACGAGTCATTTATTAATTGCTCTACTAAATGAGAGCTCAGTTGAAGGATTTATGACACCTGTCTGAGTAGTAATGGAATTTTCACCTAAGTTTTAGTAAAGTCGCCAACTGACGTAATATCAGAGGGGCTTCAAATGCAGAATGTCATTCGTAACAAAAATGCTATATGGCGCAGATATCGAAGTCATCTGCGGAGTAAAAAGTTGGCATAAGGTTGGCTAAACCATACGATGAATCATTTTTCGTGATTTTATGCTTCTTTTTTAAATATTCTTCATAAAGCGTTCTTTTATTTCAACTGCAGTATATGGGATATCTCGCACATCTGCATTTCCTGGCTTTATTACAGCGTGGATGAACTTCAGCCCTCCTCTTTGTTCAAGTGCAGCGTTCAAATCTTCTGCCTTATATGCCTTACAGGTGTTTTCAATCCCGAAGCCCCGTGCTAACAATTCGAGGTCCATTTTTTGACTCGCCGTTTGTTGGTTGCCCGTTGAACCGTACGTTCCATTATCGAGGGCGACAATCGTGAGGTTTTCTCTGCCGAATTGTGATACGCTACAGAGAGCGTTGGGATTCATAAGGAGGCTTCCGTCGCCATCAAGGACAATAACGTCTCTCCTAGTGTACAAAGATACTCCTAAACCTATAGAAGACGCGAGCCCCATGCTCCCAAGCATATAGAAGTTCGTGGGCTGATCACACACTGCATAGAGTTCCTTACTCGGCACGCCGATGTTCGAGATGATGATTTTACCCTCTAGATGAGACAACATTGCCCGAATCGCATCGTACCGCGTCATAAGTACATGCTCGAATGGAGATGTATTGATCGTCACTGGACATTCAGCTCTTCCACGCTTCACTGTGTGATTAACGTCAAGTGAAGCGCACTCCCACAGCTGGGGAGATATAAGAATGACAACAGGTAAACGCGTTTCAAAAGACGTTCTTATTCCTTCATTCATTAGAAAGAGGTCGTCAATTGTGTGTACTTCATAACTTTGAACCTCTAACGCAGTTAAAACTGCCCTTAAATGCGTGCCCCAATACACCTGCGCCTCTATGCCCTCTCTATACACTCCTCTCCAACTTGCCACAATTGGGAGGGGTATTTCATACGTAAAACTCAAAGAAGAGAGCGCGTTTAAAAGATTTCCTATTCCTGTGCTTTGAATGAGCATGAGTGGATGCGCCCCGGCAAGGTAAGCGCCGGCGCATATGCCAACCCCATCCTCCTCTCTTGTCAGTTGAACTTCAAAGAAGTTATCAGAAACAAGAGGCAGCAGATTTTTAAGCCTGTCGCAAGGAAGAGTCGCAACTAAATCAATCTTATTTCTTTTAAATAGCTCAATAATTGCCTGTTCTGCTGCCATGTCCATTTTAGTTTCGTCAGCGCTATGGTTTACGTTATAACCTCCAGTATCTCCTCTAGCGCTACTTGAGGATTGTCCACAATCAACTGGGGTGCAATTGTATATCGCTGTTTATCCTCTGCAAGCCGCTTTTCTCCGCCGCCGGTAATATTTAAAAGAACCACTTCATCTGTGTTTATGCTCTGATGTTCAACTGCTTGCAGTAATGAAGCCGTTGCTACCGCTGCGGCTGGAACAATGTCTATGCCCTCGAGATCTTCAAATAAGCTTGACGCCGCAATTGCTTCGTCGTTCGTCACCGCATACATCTCGCCAAAGGTGTTCTGTAATGCGTCATACACCCCGCCTTTCATTGAGTACGCGGGATTTCGATTCGATAGAACGTCTGCATAAATTTTAGCGATGTTTTCCTTCGCATGTTTCATATCGATCGAAGGGACAATAAATCGTCGCCCTGCTTTCCAAGCGTTATACATGGGAACAAATGGGCGATTTTGTGAAAGATGCAGTTGCGGAAGCCTAGCCTGTACGAATTGTCCACTATCTTGTAGCCTCAACGACGCTTCCCATGCTGCTATAGCTCCTGCTCCACTCCCTATCGCTTGAAAATAATACGTCGGGGTTTTTCCTATAGTCAGTGCGGCCTCAAGCATGACCGTACCCATGCCGTCGCGCCGCGCAACGTTCCTCGCCCCCCCTTCTGGTGAGAGCCCATCAGCCTGAGAAAATCTTTCCCCGAGGGCTATAGCATCTGAATAATCATTACCGGCTTTTAAATAAATGAGCTTGACATTGTTTGACGGTTTTTCCGGCAACCACAGCTTATCTGAAGAGCTTTCAAGCCCAACGAGTATCAACTTAAGTGAAGCCTGGGAGGTGGTGACCGTATGGGCAAAAGCCCGTGCAGTGTTGCCAACAGATGAGATAACAAGAGCATTAATGCCGTTTTCTAACGCTCGCTGCACGGTAGGGGGCGACTCCAGCTCCTTAAAGCTGCACGTCTCGAAATGCGCGTTCATTTCCGGCCAATAGCCATTGAAGCTGATATACAGTTCTTTCAAACCGAGCTCTTTTGAAAGCCCCACACTTTTATAGGTGATGGAGCGACCGCAAGTATTAAGCTTCCCGTTTGTTGGCAACCACTGTCCAAATTTCCAGATGTTATTATCACTAGTCGGTTCAAGTCTCTTTTTATGATACACTGTCCGCAACAACGCGTCCCCGCACTTACATCGTAGTGCGTATCCTCTGTAGCTTACACTAGAATGACATCCCAAGCAGACGATGTCGTAGCCTTTATTTAGGTTTGCAATCATAAACTAGTACAATAATTATTTTAGTTCGTTATTTATTTATAATCATCGCTTTCTTCCATAAATGTATAATTGCAGCAAAAAAATATCACAAATGGGATAATAATTTCTTGTATTAGATAATTATAAATACGTTTATTAACAAAAATTACATTTTGACCATGAAAAAAAGCAAATTGCCGCCCAAAAAAGCCAATATATCTCATAATGCTAATGATTTTGATTTTTTGTACAATAAGGAAAATATTATTAAGTGTTTCCAATGTGGGAGATGTACTTCGAGCTGTCCAGCAGCACGGGTCTTTGACGAATACAGTCCGCGTGAGATCATGCGTCGGGTTCAAGACGGTGAGAGCAACGATCTCGTCCATGATGATGTGATATGGCTCTGCGGCCAGTGCCATACGTGTAGTTCACGGTGTCCGAGAAATAACGATCCAGCATCCATTATACTTGATCTACGACAGCGAGCGTATAAAGAGGGCTTAGGAAGCCCTAACCTGCGCCAAAAAGCAGAGCTTATGGTGCAATCGCTGTGGGAGAAGGGGGTTACAGTTTCACCTGATCTCGTCAAACAGGGAATGTTCAGTGACCTTGTGGACTCTGATACGCTCATACAGTTGCGGACTGAACTTGGTTTGGCTGACGCGGAGACGCGAGAGATTAAAATCCCCGAAAGTGCGCTTGAGGAAATACGAACTATTTTACGAAAAACTGGCATTATCGCGAGAGGTGAATGAATTGGCAACGAATGATCGTGCACTGTTTTTCGGCAGACGCCCAGAGCGTTTGTACCTGTTTAAGAGCTGTGTTGCAGGCACCTTCTGTCCATATATAGAGCGGTCATTCAGATTCATCCTGAACTCACTAAGCATCGACTACTTTGATGACCCGCGTCAATCATCGTGTACCGGCTTCGGGAAACACTGCGGGGTAATGCCCCCAGAGACCACCCTCGCGCTCAATGCAAGGAATCTGGCTTTGGCGCACGACTCAGGGTACACGAACGTCGTGTGTACGTGCCCAACCTCATACGGCAATTTAAAGGAGTGCATAGAAGAGCTAAAAGACGTAAAGACAAAGAACGCTATCGATGCAGTCCTACAGACCATTGGTGTCGTATACAACGACGACCTCCACGTCTTTCACGCTGCTGAAGTGATTCACTCGCTCCGTGATACGCTCAATAAAAGGTCCAGAGGGTCTCTAAATGGTATCAGAATAGCTACGCACCATGGATGTCACTATACTAAGATATTCTACGATGAGATTGTAGGGGGTACTTGGGAATACCCGACGCTGCTAGACGAGATATTCGAGCCCTTTTCACCCGAACTGATCGACTACCCTGAGCGGACGTTGTGCTGTGGCCTTGGGTTCACGCACCTCATTGGCGATAGAGTTTATACAGAAGCAACGGCATTGAGAAAGCTTGAAAGCATCCTCTCTGAAACGCCCGATGTGATAGTCACAATGTGTGCCGGCTGTCAAGCGGTGCTCGATACATACCAAAAGTCGTTTGAAAATAAACTGGACCATACGGCGCCTGTATTAAATGTGGCGCAACTTATGGCCATACTACTCGGAGCAGACGTCCACAAAGATGCCTGTCTCCAATTCTCATCGATTGATGTCGGGCCACTCCTAGAGAAAATGGCGGTGATCTGATATGGGCGGCTTCGGAGTCTTTATCTGCAAATGTGACGGCAACATCTCTCAGATCGTGGACGTAGACGAACTTGAACAACATTTTCTAAAGGAACACATCACGCTAACCGATCAACATCTTTGCTCACTACAAGGACAGGAAAAGATTCGACAGGCGATACTCGAAAACGCGCTTGAGGGAGTCGTGATCGCTTCTTGTTCGCCGAACAACCACGGAAAGACATTTCAACGATGTATCAGCGACGCCGGGCTCAACCCCTATCTTTTGGAGTTTGCAAATATCAGAGAACAATGCTCGTGGGTCACTAAAGATCCCGAAAAGGCAACGGAAAAAGCCCGCGACCTCATTTTTGCTTCGCTTCTTCGCCTTCAACACGCAGAACCGCTTGAGGACTTCAACGTGCGAGTTAATCACACCGCAATGGTAATTGGTGGTGGTATAGCTGGGATAACATCAGCACTCTCGCTTGCAGAAAACGGAATTAAAACCTATCTCATCGAAAAGGAGCCCTCACTAGGTGGTAACTCAGTGAGAGTGGGAAAGGTATTCTCTCCTCATAAAATGGTCGAGGAATGCGCGATGTGTTCCCTCAGTCCTCTTATGAACGACGTTTACCGAAGCGCAAACATTGAGACCCTGACAAGCGCAGAGCTCACGGGTATCAATGGTACCGCAGGCAACTTCAACGTGGAACTAAAGCTAACGCCGAGGAGGGTCAATGAAAGCTGTACAAGCTGCGGTGAATGCGCGATAGTGTGCCCAGTGGAAGTAGACGACTGGTGGAATGCCGGTACAAAAAGTCGGAAGGCTATTTACAAGCCATTCCCTCAGGCTGTCCCAGATCGATACGTCATAGATGTTGAAACGTGCATCGGCTGCGGAAAATGCGTTAAGGCCTGCAAATCCGAGGCAATCGATCTCAATGAAGAAAGCGCTACGCTTCGCATAAACGTTGGAACTATTGTCATTGCAACGGGGCATGATGAGTTTGACCCACATCTTAGACCTGAGTACGGCTACGGACGGTTTAAAGACGTTGTAACGCAGCTTGAGCTTGCTCGATTTATTGGGGTCAACGGTCCCACGAACGGCGAACTCTTACGGCCCTCAGACTTGACTCCTCCTAAGGAGGTCGTAATGATACAATGCGTCGGTTCAAGGGACGAAAAGCCAAACGGCTTACGGTACTGTTCATCGGTGTGCTGCATGGTAGCGCTCAAGCACGCCAATTACATACGGGATTACTATCCTGGAACGAACATCACCATTCTCTACACAGACATTAGAGCTCTCGGAATTCACGAGAACTATTACCGACACGTACAGGAGAAGGGAGTTCGGTTTATTCGCGGCAGGGCTGGCGACGTGAAGTTTCGACACGGAAAGTTGTTTGTGAGCGTAGAAGATACTCTTAGCTCACGGTTTTTGGAACTTGAAGCAGATTTGGTGGTCCTGTCGAACGGCCTCAAACCTTCAGCGGGAACTATTAAAATGGCACAACTCCTAGGACTGGAACTCAGCGACGACATGTTCGTTAAGGAGAGGCACCCGAAGCTTGAGGGCTCGAGCACAAGCGTTAAGGGGATTTATGTCTGTGGCACCTCCCAAGGACCAAAAGATATCACCGAGAGCGTCCTACAAGCCGATGCCGCAGCGCTTAAAGCGTTGTCACTCGTGGGGAAAGAACAACTTTCAATAGAACCCTTCACCGCGTTTGTGAAAGAAAGCTGCGATGGGTGCGGTCGATGCGTACATGCGTGCAAGAGTAGCGCACTTAAGATCGTTGACAGGCGAGGGGTGATCGATCCCCTCCTGTGCACTGGTGGCGGTGCGTGCTTGTCAAGTTGCCCAAGCGCCTCGCTTGATTTGCACGGAAGCACTGAAGCGCAGCTTGAGGCTTCAATACGAGGCGTCTTGGAAAACAAGAAGCACGGAGAAGTACGAACGATTGCGTTCCTCGATACGAAAATCGGCTATCCGGCTGCGGATAACATGGGTGCATCAAAACTTTCATATCCCGACTCGATACGCATCATTAACGTTCCTTCTGTGCTTCGGCTCTGCCCTCATCACATAAATACAGCGTTCAAGTTAGGAGCTGATGGTGTTTTTATTGGACAAGGCTTTGAAGCAGAGAGCTGCGGCGAAGATTTTGAAACCGTTGAGGCAAAACTCAATAAATTGAACGACGACGTTCTGAAGCTCGGAGTGGATCCTGCACGGCTTAAGATATATAGAGTCTATATCCCTCACTTCGTAGGACTCCACAAACGGCTTATTTCATTTGATCTAGCCATACGTGCAAATAGCGAGCACAAGACGCAGCTCGTTGAAGTGGAAACGGACTCTTCATAGAGCGAAATTTGAGGTATTGACGTGAATACGCCTGCACAAAAGCCCCTTCAAACTATTAAAGAAATTAATGATAAAATAGCATCGGGGGACGTTAAAGTGCTCACTGCCTCCGAACTATGCGATATGGTCAGAGACGGCGAGGAGGTATACGACGTTGACGTTGTCACGAGCGGCACCAAAGGGATAATGAGTGGCACGTATGGGACGCTCTCCTTTATGGTTGCAGAGCCAAGCACTTTTGAGCGGGCGGAGAAGGTTTGGCTAAACGACGTACCGGCCTTTGTCGGGCCGTGTCCAAATGAACGACTTGGAATTGTCGATGTGATCATCTCAGGGACAGCGATTTGCAGAAGCGACAACAGATACGGAGGGGGGCACCTGTTGCATGACTTGCTGCGCAGAGAAGAGGTGAGCGTCGAACTGGAAACCGATGAAGGACGTCACCTTCAAATCGAGACGCACCTTGATGAGATGCATTACGCCGCCCTGTTCGCAACAAGAAACGCGTTTAAAAACTATAACGCCTTTATCAATCCTCGAGAAGGGTGTGTCAGATCCATTTTTTCTGTGCAGTGCCTTCACGGGCCGTATGAGGAGGCGAGTTTCTGTGGGTGTGGCGAAATTAACCCGCTAGAGAAGGATCCTCAGCTTGAAACTATAGGCATAGGCACGAAAGTTTTGTTAAATGGGGCTGTTGGATACGTAACAGGTCGCGGGACTCGAAGTTCGCCTGAAAGACCTAATTTATCGGGGTATGCTGAAATGTGGGATATGAACCCCCGTTATATAGGAGGGTACAACACCTCTGCTGGACCTGATATTTTTTGTTCATGGGCAGTTCCAATTCCGATCACAAACAACAGAGTGTTGGAAAACGTAAAGAAGACTGATGAAGAGATACCGCTCCCTATAGTAGATGTAAATGGTAGAGAGCTGCTCGGATACGCGAAGTACAGTGACGTGTGGAAAAGCAAGTGTGCGCCAGTTACATACGAAGAAAAGATGTGCCAGACATGCGAGCAGTGCTTCGTCACGGAACTCTGTCCTACCGGCGCGTTTAGATACGGCAAAGGCATTGACAAAGAAAAATGCACGAACTGCGGCGCATGTGTAATTGCTTGTATATACGGTGCTTTAAAAGCCGATCTCGGGCATATTCCCTTTAAGGGCATGGAAATACCGGTTACGTTGCGGCAGTCTGATAAATGCAAGGCAGTAAAGCTTATGGACAGTCTTAAAGAGATGATTGAAAGAGGAGAATTCTTGTTAAGCGAGCCGGTCGGAAAAATAACATTTAGATGATTGCTTACAAAGAAGCCTATAACATCGTGCCATTTAAATATCTCAAAGGAGTAACAGGCTCAAGCTTTTTATACAACTCACTCATTCGCTTTACTTTTTCATAGCTATGGCTAAAAATCTTCTCGCGGACTTCTACGTTACCAGCCTTACAGTCTCTCCAGAGCTCAGGGATCTGAGGTGAGTCTAGAAGCGGCGCACTTCCTACATTCAACAGACTGCAGATCGTTGAGAAGCCCTTGTTTTCGGCAAAAATATTATCTCGCACAAGATCAGAAAAGATGTCGATATGGCACATCCCTCGTAGAGGCTCATGAACTTCGTGAGTTATCGCTCTTAGTCTGAGCAACGGAAATAAAAATCTGCTCCCATTGTAGGTCAAAACCTTAACCTGCCTGTCTCTAGCGGTCTTCAAGTCCTCCTTTAAAAAGATAAGGAGATCCCGTTCATCGGTATCACTTGTTCGTAAAAAGTAGGAAAGTTGATGAGAGTTCCTCAGTTTAATTTTCTTTGCGTCGGTTTCATTCAAGATTCCTCGCCCTCTAGCAGATTTCTCGCCGAAGTACATCATATATGCAATTATCTCAGGATTTCCGTGTAGTCCGGTTGTTTCAATACTTAAAAAGCATCGTTCTCCATCTGATTCTTCCTGTGGTTCAATAAACCTGTCAAGCGTTCTTAAGCTCATACTTTCACTCTAATAGTCTAAATTGTATCTAACTACATCCGTTGTAACTATAACAGTTATCTTTTCAAGTAAAGTAGAAGTACTCTATCAGCACAGGTTCTCTGACTCTTGGTTTTGTCAGTTTGCACTTATTCCAGTTTACCTGAAAGTGGTTTTGTGAGCAGCAGTCCTTACTGAATAATACGATCTCACGCCAGTTATTACTCGCTGTCACACTCGCTTGTTTGTGACCTTCATATAGCATTATTAAGTGACTTAAGGAAACAAAAACTAAGCTATGAACGCTAGATTAAAGTCAGCACAACGAAGGCCCATGCAGACAGCAAGATTCACA
>CAZKZX010000002.1:0-23555 GCA_964557335.1 uncultured Methanomicrobia archaeon
GTAGATCGCTACCTTGGCATGGTAGAGGCCTCGGGTTCAATTCCCGACCGGTCCATTTCTTAGTGTAATACCTGGAGTCAAGGAAAAGTTCAGTGCCGACAGCGTGCCAAGAGACGATTACTGCGCATTATAAACGTGTATTATTCTATCCCATGCGTCGCAGGCAACATTTATCACTGCTCTAATTTGATCGAAGCCAACTAGTGGCAAACTCGCAAATATTTCCGTTCAACGTAGACAATGCGCTCATAACGCTTGGCGATGATGTGAGGCAATCATTATGACAAGGCTGGAGACGCTCATTCTACGAGCACTTCGACTGTCATCAGTGCAGCTATCATCAGTGCAGTGTAGTGCATAAACGTTTATAAAGTGGAGTGAAACTTACTTTTAGATGCACATCAAATGTCCTACGTGTGGCAGCAACTACTGTATCGCATCACCAGATCAAGTTATTGCAGCCTCTGACACGTTGTATCAAAAATGTGATAAGTGCATTAATATAATTCTAGACAAGACAGCTGCTCTCGATCTTTCTAACATTAAGTACAGTGATGTGTACTGTGACAAATGCGGTAAAAGACCGTTAGATGCTGTAATGGCCCATATTCTTGCATTGTCCTGTGAAGATCAGAAACGTCCAAACATCACCTTACGAGAAGTCGGTACGCCACTACTATGCCCAGGTGTCCGTACATATTCCGTCCCTGTATTAGGGCCTAACAATCTCATCGTTTTAACCACGCAACAACAAATTGCCGCCGCCGCGCACAGAATAGTCGATGAGGTGGCCGAAGTAAAGGGGGTGATACAAAGAGCAGATGAACGAATTATAGGACTTGTTGATTCGGATATACCACCTTACACATGTGATGTCATTGCAGGCTGCGACATGCGGGCAGACCTGATCACTTCAGCTTACGGGCAGCTTCTCATTTACAAGAGCCAGTCAAAAGTCCACATAGAGCACGACAACGCTACAAAGATGCTCAAACTTGGGTCTCTGCCTATAGAGGATGCAGTCGTGCTCGATGGCCTCGCAGGTCCTGGAACCCTTGGACTCATAACCGTGCTCATGGGAGCCTCAAAGGTGATATTAAATGATGCGTGGCTACCTTTCATAAAAAATGCGTACTTAAATCTTCGCGTTAACAAGAATAGTTTGGGGATAACCTCCATCAAAAGGGCACGCTTTGATGGATTGAAAGAAGTAGCAACAACGCCAAATCTGATAAGTAAAGCCGAGACAGCGGAGTGTGAAATAGAACTCTATCATGGTGATTTAAGGAAGTTTGAAAATATCCCCTCGAAAGCGGACATAGTGTTAGTAGATGCGTTCCCAGGAAGCGAACATCGATGGATCTCGACGATTGAAAAATTAAAGCGCGCTACAAAGGGGGGCGTATATTTAATTTAGTGCAATCTTTTTACGCGGCAGGCGTGGGTAAACCGTAATCGTGCAAAGTGGAACGAATACTCAAAGCAGAAGATGCGGGAGTATAGAGCGAAAAAAGCAGTGGGGAGTAGTTAAAATGACAAGACGTTCATCAAGTCGATTTATGAAAAACTCGAGTGAATTATATCAGAAAGCTGTTGATATTTTACGTGAACTTAATGAGAAAGAAGGCACGGCAGACTGTGCATTTGCTGACGCGTGTGCTGATAATATTAAAGCACGTTGGTGGGAAACGGATTACAAACAAAGTCGTGCCATTCCGTGCATATCCAGCATACTCAATGAGAAAATAAGTCGGCAACCACACGCGAAGCCACTTTACGGTGATCACAAAAACTTACATAGCGGCGAAACACGTAAAAAGTCTATTACACTTTGGGCTCAACCGGAACATGTGTGATCCTGTTGTTTACTATTTATTAAACGAAACTCACTTATCACACCTTTTCGAGGTGACTAGAAAGACTAGATAGTCTTGTGCAAAATCATACAAATAATTTCAATGCTGATTTCCCTGGGAAAGTATATTTTATGTGCTTTAGTTCTTTTTATTGATGATAGGCTTCTATTTGATTATTGAACGTTTCTATGCCGAGTCGATCCCCAGGAATCTGAGAGAAAACTAAAATCAGCAATTCAAATATTCAACTAAAATAGAAGTTGATTTAGACGCTGTTATATGCCGTATGCAAAAAGTATTTGCATATTTGTTGATGAGCACATCGTAAATTCACTTCACCCCGACTGCTTGCATAAGTTGATAAATATTAAGCTCTGGTACTTACGTAACACCTTCGTATAACAAAGGTATCGCACGCGGTAGGATAATGCTATCAATAATTCTTGGCACAAGGCCTGAAATAATCAAAATGTCGCCAGTGATTAACGAATGTGAAAAGCAACACATTGACTTTTTTATTTTACACACAGGGCAACATTACTCTTATGAGATGGATAAAATTTTTTTTGAAGAATTAGAACTTCCAGGAGCTCAATATAACCTAGACATAGGATCAGGATCACACGGAGAACAAACGGGAAAGATGCTGATAGGGATAGAACGAATTTTGACAGAAGAGAAGCCAAACACCATTCTGGTGGAAGGAGATACAAATACCGTGCTCGCGGGCGCCCTCGCTGCCACTAAATTAGGCATTAACGTAGGACATGTTGAAGCCGGTTTAAGGAGCTTTGACAGAAATATGCCCGAAGAGATTAACCGGGCGCTCATCGACCACGTTTCGGACTATCTGTTTGCACCTACCGAGACGGCGAAGCAAAACTTGCAAAAAGAAGGAATAGCTGAGAGTAAAATCTTTGTTACTGGGAACACGATCGTAGATGCTGTTTACCGCAATAGTGAAATTGCCAAGAAAAAAGCAACAATTGTCGAAGCGCCTTGGCTGAAAAAAGGAGACTATTTTCTTGTGACGGCTCATCGACAAGAGAACGTCGATGTCAAGGAGAGGCTTCAGGGAATTGTGAAAGGGCTAGAATTACTATATAATGAGTTTTCAATTCCAATTATATTTCCAGTACATCCGAGAACTCATAAGAAAATGAAGAATTTTGACGTAAGCTTAACAGGAATCACGCCCATAGATCCTGTTGGCTTTCTTGACTTCTTATGGCTTGAAGGAAATGCGACGCTTGTCTTAACAGATTCTGGAGGTGTACAAGAGGAGGCGTGTATACTAAGAGTGCCGTGTGTGACGTTGAGAGACACCACGGAGAGGCCGGAAACTATTGAGGTTGGATCTAACGTGCTCGCTGGCACTAACCCCATCGACATAGTTAAAGGCGCAAAGTTGATGCTGAAAAAAGAATGCAATTGGAGAAACCCGTTTGGGGACGGCAATGCCGGAAAGAACGTTATAGAAATACTTAAAAGAGAGTCACAAAGCTCTACTACTTCGATTTTATAATTAAAACTTGTACTTGACGACCGGTTTCAGTGGTGGACAAAAGGAGGAGGAGAAGGAGAAAGAGCATTCCTGTTGCTGACGATCGATAAAATACTACCGCGTTTAGAATATTCACGGGCCTACAGTACTGTTACCGTTAAAAAATATACAAATAAATACGCGATCGCCATACGCTTTTTACAATTGCATGCCTTTCGTCTCTACTAGTATGCCTTCGAGGCAATGATTTTTCTTAATTAGTACGTTTACATAGACCCCGGAACTCCAATAGAGTCAATAGCACTCCGGCGACGGCGAGAGACACCAAGAAATCACTATATTTTGTAGGATGCTAAAATTAATTGATAAACGAGGCGACACACATTTCATTAGTCAATATAAAACTGAAAAATTCAGCACACAGACACTAACATTATCTCAAAAATCGATACAAAAATCTTGACAAACATAAAAAAAAACAGTCCAAGATTTCGTATGATAAAAAAAATCCAGGTTATGTTTTTTGTTTTTATAATGATCGCGCTTTCGATATTTCTTTAAATTTAGGGGAAGAACAAAAAAGTGCTTAGGTTGAAGAGTTTCTTTCGGAGAATGCGGGCATTTTAAACTATGTATCAATTTAACGTCATTAAATGTTACAAGGCCACTAAAAGAATTATGACTGTCTTTCATTAAGGACGTTTTTAAAAATATCTAGGAAATTGTTAGACGCTCCCTCCCACGTAAACTTTTTTGCCTGTTCAACGCCTTTCTTGCTCATATGTATTTTCAGATCCATATCTTGCAAAACCGTTAGTATTGCTTGTGCTATTTCGTTTATATTATAAGGATCGACGAGAATCGCCGCATCTCCGACAATTTCTGGTAAAGAAGATACGTTAGATACGATAACTGGACAGCCTGCTGCCATTGACTCTAACACTGGCAGGCCAAACCCTTCATAAAGTGATGGATAAATGAAAACGTCAGCAGATGTATACAATGATAAGAGTTCTTCGTCTGATAGATACCCACTTACCGTGATCTTTATACCCTCGTTTCGCTCCTTAATTTCCTGAAGGATTGGCTCAAATTTTCTTACATGTGTGCGAGACTTGCCCACAATTATTAACTCCGCATTTGGATTTTGCTCGTGTACAATTTCAAAGGCTTTTATTAATCGAATATGGTTCTTTCGTGGTGCAATATCAGAAACGATTAATACCTTATTACTCCCGAAACGACTGCGCGGTGTTTTTGAATTGGTGAACGATCCATGGTATACCACGTCTATTTTGTCCGCTGGAATATGCCAAAACTTTACTGCATCCGCCTTTGTGGCTTGCGAAACTGCAATATACTTGTTAGGTATTCCTAAAAAGTATTTTTTGTAAGCATTCAATACTTTGATCATTCTTTCAGAACCTTCAGCGTCATCCGGATACACATAGGGAATAAAATCGTGGACCACTTGAACTACCTTCCTAGGCAGAAAATTAAATTTTATTAACAGAAAGATAAAATATAATCCTCCAATAGGTATCTTGAAAAACAAATTACTGGAAGGTAATGAAAAAAGAAGAATAATATCATTTTCTTTATATAGCTTGACAAGGCTCAAAAAATTATAAAATACTCGCAACATATTAGAGAGATTTATTGGTCTCATCAAAACTTGCAGAGACTGAACGGAAATTTTTTCATTTTTTACTACTATTTCGTTAATAAAATCCTCACCACAAGGCGCTACGATTGAAATTTTATTTACTTCACTAGAATCGCAAAACGTTTTTAGTAATTCCTCAGCAACTCTCGGAATTCCATCCTTCTTCTGCGGAAATGGAGCGAATACGGCAATGTTCATAATCCCGATATCAATTTGTTTTAGAAGCGTTTAATGGGCCAGCAATTAATTAAATTTTCAACGCCTACCTGGCAAATTTTTTTCAATAGTGTTGTATGGTCTTTGTAAAGTCAACTTTTCTACATAGATACTCCAAACTAGTGAATTTATAAAGCACGATACATTTTTACTCGTTCAAACTTTTTAGCTATATTAGTCATTATCCCGGCGTAGCTGTGGTTGATTTCTCGCTAACGATTACAATTAACTTGCAAAGTATCATCCTTATTTTGACGTACTTTTAAATATTTAGTATGAGATAATGAACAGATGTGGGACATACTACTCAACCAACGTGCCAGTTTGACGTCGTATTAACAAAGTGTGGAGAGTATGAGAAGCATTGCCGCTAAAAATCATCACAGTGACATGCTGATCATTCATTATGGTCCAATAGACCTCAAAAAATGTATCGGTTTATTCTTAGGTTATAACTCTTGTCTTTAAGTATTCAATGAGCGCATCTTTTAAACTCTCGTTTTCTAACCCAAAATCTATAATCGCTTTTAAATAACCGAGGTTGTCCCCCGCGTCATATCGCGTTCCGCGGAACGTATATGCATAGACACAGTCACTATTCATTAACGTTCTAATTGAGTTACTCAACTGTAGCTCGTTTCCTTTCCCAGACGCGTTACTTTAATGCAATCAAAGATCTCCGGTATGAGAACGTACCTGCCCACAGCTGCAATAGTAGAAGGAGTCTCGTCTGCCGAGGGCTTTTCGATAATGTCTTCTACGAGGTAAACTGCGTCCTCAATTTTTCGTCCATTTATTACCCCCATATTTACTTACCACTTCTTTTGGAACTTCTTCTACGGCAATTATCATTTTATCATATTTTTGAAATATATTTGAGAGTTGCTTAGTGCAAGGAACTGTAGACTTTACAATATCATCGCCTAACAAAACAGCAAACGGTTCATCCCGGATATGTCGTTGTGCCCTTAAAATTGCATCGCCGAGCCCTTTTGCCTCTTTTTGCCGTATATAATGAATTTCAGCTAAAGCGGAGATGTTTTGGATATCTTTTAACAGTTCATATTTTCGATTTTGAATGAGAAACGCTTCGAGCCCCGGGGAGACATCAAAGTGGTCCTCAATAGCTTGTTTGCCCTTGCCCGTAATGATCAGAATGTCTTAAATGCCAGAAGCGATGGCCTCCTCAACAACAAATTGAATAATGGGTTTTCAATGATAGGCAACATCTCTTTGGGCATCGATTTGGTAGCTGGCAAAAATCTAGTCCCCAGACCTGCTGCCGGTATAACGGCTTTTTTAATCATTCTACGACTCCGAATTACCATTAACCATACATATCAACTTTATAACAAATAATAAATATTGAAGCGACTCAAGATTATATGCCTTTGTTTTTGGGCTACCCGAAGTGGTGAAGGTCAGTTGAAAATAGCACAGGTCTGCATCAGATATTTGGCACCTGGAGGGGCAGAAACCCATATACAGAAGATATCCGAGGCGCTCGTAAATCGTGGGCACGAAGTGACAGTATATACGACTGCCCTTAAAACAGAAATTCCATGGAAGTATTTTGAAACGTGGCAACCTGAAAGCTATGTTAATGGGGTCAGAGTAATAAGATTTCCTCTTAGGAGACACGTTTTACCATATATCCACTTTCCTGCGATCCCAGGCTTAATTAAAGCTATCTACAACTCGGATGCGGACGTAGTACATGCTCATTCTCATAGATACTATCAAATTTTTGCTTGTGCTGCAGCTAAGCTCAAAAGAGGGAAAAAAAATGGCAAATACCAGATGCCGCTAGTGGTAACGCCGCACTACCACCCACCATCAAAACACAACTCCTTTGTAAAAAAATTTCTCATGAATTTCGAAGACCTCATTTTTTCACGGAGAATATATAGAGTTGTTGATAAGATAATAATCGTAACTGATAGAGAGAAGCAATTTATAAAGGGATTTGTCCCCCTTTCGAAGTGCGTGACGGTACCAAACGGCATAGATATAGAAGATTGGACTCCGATTCCTGACGGCTCTATATTTAGAAATCGGTATAAACTTAACGGCGAAGATAAAGTAATTCTTTATACAGGAAGACTTGCAGATAATAAAGGTTTAAACTATCTAATAGACGCTTCAAGTGCGGTGATTAAGGAACATCCCGAAGCCAAATTCGTCATTGTAGGCGAAGACTGGGGAATATTAAAAGAGCTAAAGAGAGAGATATGGGCGAATGACCTTGACGATTACTTCATATTTACAGGTCACATCAACGATTACGATCTATTCAAATCGGCGTATGCAGCAGCGGATTTGTTTGTGTTACCAAGTGAATGGGAAGCATTTGGGATAGTACTCCTTGAAGCCATGGCCTGTGGCACGCCGGTAGTTGCCTCGAATGTGGGAGGGGTTCCGTATGTTGTGGGAGACGATGGAAGGATATTTGAATACGGAGACGTTGCCGCTCTTGCAAGGAATATTATTGAAGTGCTGGACGATGTAGAGTCAGAGAAGGCGAAAAGCATAAAGGGTCGAAAAAGGGTTACTGATAACTTCACGTGGGATAAAGTGGTCGATGCTTTAGAAAATGTTTATGACGGCTTAATTGATGAGTGATACAGAGTTATAAGTAACACGCTTACGATATTGAGCACATAACCATTGTTAGTCTAACAGAGGAGTCATTCCTTACAGAAATATATTGTCCCCTCATTGGCGCCTAACGACACATGAACTTAAAGGATGCAGAAGGTGAGCCAAATATCCATCAAAAGAGGGATTAAAAATAGTGTTTTTCTTTTCCTCGGTGAGGCTTCTTCAGCTTTAATATCTTTCTTCTTTTTTATCTACATCGCGAGGGTGCTTCCGGTTTCGGAATTTGGTTCCTATATCACTATTATCTCTTTCGTCTCACTTTTCGCAATTTTTACGGATTTTGGGATAAATACAGTCGTCATTCGTGAAGGAGCAAAGGAACCTGAGCGCACGCATTATTTAATCTCTAGCACAATGGGATTAGAGATGCTTCTGTCGGTGGGGTCAATATTACTTCTTACCGCATGCATGTTTTTCACCCCTTATTCATATGATGTAAAGTTGCTAATTGTGTTGACCTCGTCAATTCTGCTTATGGGAGGACTAGGCGGCTTGTTCCGCTCAGTTTTTAACATATATCAGGATATGAAATATATTTCACTCTACAAGATCGTCGAACGCATTGTCTTCGTAGTTTTTTCAGTCATTCTTATAACCTTAGGATTTGGGATCGTTGGTATCATATATGCCACAATCATCGGCGCTTTTGTGAACATGCTGCTGAGTTTCATTAAAAGCCGGCAAATTCATTATTATAAGCTAAATTTCCAACCAATTTTTGATAGGAGCATCGTTGGTCCGGCTGTATGGTTTGGACTGGCAGCACTCCTTGGAACCATATGGCAGAAGATAGATACTATAATGATCTCGCTTCTGCTTGATATGCGATCTGTTGGGCTCTATACACCTGCTGTGAACTTTGTTGGAATAGGAGACATGGCAGTTGTTGCGGTAACTGGTGCATTTTTTCCGGTGGTTTCACGAGCTGTCCATCAAAGGGGAATTACAAAAAAAGAACTCTTTAGATATGCATCATACTTTACAATAGCAGGAATTGTTATTACAGTGGTTACCTTTGCATTTGGTGGTCAACTTATTTACTATACGGTCGGCCCAAAGTTTATGGAATCAGTTGATTTCTTAAACGTCCTCGTCGTGGGTTTTGCGATTGGTCTTATAGCGGTTCCTACAGCGCTACTGCTTGATGCAACAAACAACCAGAAGGTACACGTTCTAAACGCAACCTACATGTCAGTTGCAAATTTCGGGCTTAACTTGTACCTCATTCCAATTATAGGGGCTATAGGAGCGGCATATTCCACAAGCATTTCGCGGGGGCTTGGGACCGTACTTGGCATTCCTATTGCGCTGTACTTTTTAAAAAGGTCAAACCATTTATAGACTTGACTTGTATGCACGGGCGAATGTGGCAGTGATAATAGCGCGTAATATGATGAACTCTGCTAATGTTAAGAACTATGAGAGTTTTCAGGATTGCATTACCGAAGTGTACACAACTTCTCAATTCAACTACTTGAATGACTAACGTATTCGCATATCTATCAGTATGGCGAGATTACTTATATCCTGCTTCTACTGAGATTATCACGCTGTTAAGATTTTTTGTCTGGCGTGACGAACTACGTATTATTGGAGTTCTTTAGCAGGAGCATCGTGATGAATTGCTGAGTCAGTACTTCTCAACTTTGTCACGTTATGGTGCAGACCTATCCTTGACAAATTAGAAGTGCATGTTGACAGAGAAGAAAGACACGTATAGAACATACGAGGGTTTTAAAGAACGGTGAGATAGATGTTGTGCGAGGAGATTATTGCAGTACGCACGTTCGTATCGTCCCCTGCAGGAACTGCTTAGACGGAATAAAAAATCTCCACTGTATACCGTTTTGGGCTTCATTCCATGGTACGTTGATCTTGCATAGCTGGGGGGGCTTAACAAGACTACACATGATGGGTACTGCGAGGGCATTCACCTCCCTCGACATAAGTGATACGAACGATAGGACTGTGCAGATACACAATATACCACCAAGAGAAGATTATTTCAAGCATAAGAGCTAGTATAAAGTAAGTAAGTGTAAACTCGAATGAAAAAAGAGAGACATTAAGTGTTGCATTTTATGCTATATCCTTACCTGAATAAGTTGTCGCTTTTTAAAATAATGCTTAGAGGCAGCGATTATAAACACACCTAGGGCTGATGCAAAACACCATGACAAATTTAGCTGCATTTTCTCTTTCGATTCCGTATCAGGAAGAGATTTATCGCGCTCTAGAAAGCGCTTCTGGCTTCATACTGAATGTGATAGATCATTACGATTATAGCGGTATCTTCATTGGGATGGGCATTGAGAGCATCGGTATCCCCTTACCCAGTGAGCTGATAATGCCCTACGGCGGCTATCTCGCTTACATTGGGCACTTAAATTTTATAACGGTTGTACTAATCGGAACTTTAGCGTGCCTTGCGGGGTCGCTTATAACGTATGGAGTGAGTTACTATGGTGGCGCGCCGCTTTTTGAAAAATATGGCAGGTACGTGGGAATACGGAAAAGAGAACTTGATGCAGCGCAACGTTGGTTCGATAAATATGGCCAAGCCACCGTCTTCTTCAGCAGGATGATCCCCGGAATACGTGCATACAGTTCAATACCAGCTGGGATTTTTAAGATGGATATTAAAAAGTTTTCGATTTACACATTTCTAGGGTCGTTGCCATGGAATTTCGGGCTTGCTTACACTGGCGTGTACCTCGGCGCAAATTGGAGAGCCATTGAATCTTCGTATAATCACGCCACGACAGTGATACTCGCTTTATTAGTGAGTGTTACAATGTTTTTGTTGTATAAATATAAAATCAAAAAGGTTAAGACTTTGACTGAGCAAGACGGTCACCCATAGCAAATGAACTCTGAAAAATTAAAAATGTTGTAATAAAACAAAAAGCACTTTTGGGATGAAAAATCAAGTTTCTTTAACCGTCATACACTTAGCACTGATGTCTCATCGTCCTGTTAATAGTTGTTACTAGTCAGTTAGAGGCCCCATTTTCATGCTTTGTACGAACTTTCCAACACACGGTGATGACCGTTAAAATTTCACTTGAGATATTCTTAAATCGGGAGATTCTTATTACAAGACAAGATCCAGTCATAATTGTCAGAGAGATCAGCTAAGCCTGTCATCCACGATAAGAATGAATTATTATTTCAAAATTGCTCGATGATCAGTTATTATCATCTGAGACTGTATGGATACTGTTATTATCAATTAAAGACATACACGTACTTGTCAATTTTACCAGAAGTTCAAGAATTCCTAGCGTTATATCACGCTGAAGGACGTTTTAGAGGTATTATAATTGAAGACCATATCAGAGAAAATTCTATCAACGCGCAGCGGAGCTGACGCTATAAGCGGAGATATTGTCGCGGTGCATGTTGATCTCGTCTTTGCCCATGATGGCACCCTTCCATTGGCAATTCAGCAGCTCGGAGATCTTAAGATCAAGTATCCTGAAAAGGTAGTAGCAATCTGCGATCACGCATCGCCTTCACCATCAGAAAAGGTCTCAAACGTCCAAATAATGATGCGGAAGTTTGCAAGATCGTATGGTATAGACTTATACGAAAACGGCGATGGTATTTGCCATCAAATCGTGCTTGAAAAATATGCTGCCCCTTGGAAGATAATCGTCGGTGGAGATAGTCATACGTGTACACACGGAGCTCTCGGGGCATTTGCGACCGGAATGGGCTCAACTGATATTGCGGCTGCCATGGCCTACGGGAAGACGTGGTTTAGAGTACCAGAATCAATAAAAGTAGAAGTCTCAGGGATATTGTCGGAAAAGATCCACTCTAAGGATGTGTTTTTAGAGCTTATTGGCAGGATTACTGCTGATGGCGCTACTTACAAGGCGATGGAGTTTCTTGGAACTGGAATACAAAAAATGAGCGTTGAGTCAAGGGCAACCCTTACAAACATGGCAGTTGAAGCTGGCGCGAAAGTTGGACTGTGCCCGGCAGATGAAAAAGTCAGGGCGTATCTCCAGCAGCACGGGCGCGGGGGTGAGTTTGCACCACTTTACGCAGATGATGGAGCAAATTACGAGAGTGAGGTTCACATAAAGGCAGAAGACGTCGTGCCCATGATAGCAAAGCCGCACAAGGTCGATAATGTTGCCCCAGTTACAGATCTCGAAGGGGAGGAGATAGACCAAGTCTGTCTTGGCTCATGTACAAATGGAAGAATTGAAGACTTAAGAGCAGCAGCTCAGATATTGAGAGGATATAAGAGCAAGGTACGGCTCGTAGTATACCCTGCAAGCCGTGAAGTGCTTATGAGGGCTATAGATGAGGGGATAATCCAAACGCTGTTAAGCGCAGGAGCTGCGGTCTGTCCGCCAGGATGCGGGTTTTGCATAGGGAGAACTGTAGCTCTAGGCAACGGAGAAGTCGCACTTTCAACCCAAAATAGAAACTTTAAGGGAAGGATGGGCAACGACAACGCATTTATTTATCTTTCTAGCCCATCAACTGCAGCTGCAAGTGCAATTACGGGCACGATAACTGATCCAAGAAATTTTGAAAAGCAGCGTTGAACAATAAGCATATAAGAGTGGAGTGTATGACGTGCATCGAAGCTGAAGTGATAAGAGTATTCCCCAGAGATACAAACACAGACGAGATAATTGCGGGGAAGTATAAGTACGACGAGTTAGATATAAATAAGCTTGCCGTTCACTCATTCGAATCAATAGACCCAAATTTTTATACAGACACGAAGAAATTGAACACATCCATCATAGTAGCTGGGGTTAATTTTGGCTGTGGATCATCGAGGGAACAGGCCCCACAAGTTTTAAAGGCTTGTGGTATCTCGTGCATTCTCGCTGAATCATTTGCAAGGATTTTTTATAGAAATGGCTATAACATAGGTCTGCCGCTAATCGAATGCAAGGATATATCAAAGAGCGTCTCTCAAGCAGATAGACTGAAAGTCGATTTTGATAACGGAACTATACTAAATCTTACTACGCATGAAATCTACTCGTTTAAACCTATACCGATCTTTATGCAGGAACTCCTTAAAGCTGGTGGGCTTATGAATTATCTGAGAAGCTACGGCGGATATACTGACTGATGAACTGATGCGTGTAATCCATTTTTGCTTCATTTGACATATTTGTGGGGAGATGACAATGAAAAAGGTAGCTGTTATCATGGGTGATGGCGTAGGTCCTGAGCTCGTGAAAGCGATGATGCGAGTTGTCAATGCAACTGGCGCGGCGCTCAATATGGTAGCGTGTGAAGCTGGAACTGATTGGTATGAAACTCATGGAGGAGAGACCTTACTACCAGAAGAAACATGGGACGTCATACGTTCGACCGAAGCGTGTTTCAAAGGTCCAACAACCACGCCAGGCGGACCGAGATCTCCAAGCAGTGTGTCGGTGACGCTTAGACAACGGCTAAACTTGTATGCGAACGTTCGTCCGATCAAGACGTTCCCTAACACCCCAAAACCTCTCGGAGACGTTGACTTCGTATGTGTAAGGGAGGCAACTGAAGGGATGTATTTCGGGAGTGAAGTTCAACTTTCTGATGATGTGTTCATAGCATTCAGAAAAATTACAAAGTCTGCAAGCAAAAAAGTGGCAAAGTTCGCATTTGAAGAAGCAAATAGGAGGGGTTGGAAGACCGTTGTGGCGATACACAAAAGCAACATACTTAAGCAAACCGATGGCGCGTTTCTTGACGCTATAAGAAAGGTGGGCGATGAGTACCCTCATGTAGAGATTTGGGAGTACCACATCGACAATATCGCGCAACAGCTTATTAAAAACCCCGGGATATTCAATCAATCGATTCTGCTTTCGACGAATCTTTTCATGGACATTTTGAGCGAGGAGTGCGCTGCGCTTGTGGGGAGTATTGGTATGATTTACTCAGCTAACATGGGCGATGACTACGCGATGTTTGAACCAGCACACGGCTCTGCTCCTAAGTACAAAGGACTTAATAAGGTAAATCCGACAGCTACTATACTGGCTGGAGCTTGGATGCTAAGTTACCTCGGCTACACTGAAGAGTCGAAGCTAATCTTCGATGCAGTTAAAGCAACAATTGCAACGGGAAAAACAACGTACGATCTTGGAGGTACTCTTAAGACGACTGAAATGACTGACTGCATTGTAAATAAACTTGAGAAGAGATAACGCGATAAAAATAACCTCACACCGAGAGATGCAGTACCACGTGCTGCCCGCTAAATATTCTTTTCTTCCTTCTGAGTGCAGCGCTTGCACTTGCTTCTTCCCTGGTTTAAAATCTCCCTATTTTTTATGCATTCCGTGAGTTCTTCAGATTTTCCACCACTTGTGAATACCTTAACGGGCCTCATATGAGCACAGTCAAAGCCTTTTTCGAGTTCTGCAATAGTACACTCTAAACACTGCTCGCGATGAACCATTGCCCCCTCATCAGCGAGAACACACGTTTCGTACTCGAGGTTGCTTACCCCCAATGGGATGCTCAGGATTCGGCGGTATTTGCAGTCGCTCAATTTATGATCTCCGTAGCTTTGGCGTCGCTCGTGAACTCGCCGTCATCGATGCCACTGAAGAGTGACTTCATCGCTGAGGATATACTTAAGAGCATATTCTTTCAGTTCGTCGTTCGAGATACTTGAAATTCGAGCTTCTTCATCATAGAGCTTGTGGATGTCAGACGATATTGCTTTTATTCTCTCATCGTCTTTCTCTAGATTGACCCGTATTCCTAATAATTCGTAAAGTACTTCTTCTATCTTGTGGCGCACGATCTCTCTTCCAGATGAGTCGCCGATGAGGAGAGACCGCTGACCGCCAACGAGTTCTGGTGGGAAAGGTTCATAGGTAAACGAGTTTTTCAAAATACCATCTGTGTGTATCCCACTTTCATGCGCGAATATATTCTCTCCTACTATTGCTTTATTACTCGGGATTCTGAAGGAAAGTTCTTGCGCTAAGTATTTAGTAAATGCAGTTAAAGGTCGAGGATTATACTTTTCAAATCCCTTTACCCTATTAAATAGGAACATTAAAATCTTTTCAAGCTCAGTGTTGCCTGCCCTCTCACCAATTCCCATAAAGGTCAGACTCGACCAATTGGCACCGTGCCAGTACCCAGCGAGAGTATTTGCCACTCCAAGCCCAAAATCGTCGTGAACGTGCATTTCGATGTTTTTGGCTCCAGCTTTCTTAAAAGACTCCACCAAATCAGGTATACTAAAGGGGAGTCCCAAACCTTCAAAAGGAACGCCGAAATTAATCGTATCGCATATCCTTAATATCGCATTTGGTGCTATGCTCAATAATTCTTTAATAAATGGCAGTAAAAAATTAGGGTCGGCCCTCGTCGTGTCTTCAAGATGGCACCGTACTTTTAAACCGTGATCCACTGCATATTCGAGGACACTAACATATTTATCCCGTGCCTGCTCGCGACTCGCAAGGCCCAACTTATCAAAAATGTGTGCATCAGAGATAGACATGAGAATACCCACCTCTTCGATCCCATCCATGCTTAAGTTCACGTCTATGTCGTTTGTGTTAGCCCGTGCCCATCCCGTAACCTCAGGATGCTCGTAACCCCTTTCAAGCATTTCACGTGCTACGATCCGATCCCTCTCATTAAATAAAAAACATTCAAGCTTTTCAATTCCCATTTCATGCAGATATTCAAATATTTTGAGTTTATGGGATTTCTTCATCACGATCCCAGGCATCTGCGAACCATCCCGTAAAGTGGTATCACTAATTTTAATATCGTGGTTACCCGGGATCTCGATTTTCGGTATCTCATCATAGGACCTATACAATGTCACTAACCTCCGAAAGATGCTGCATAAATACAATCTACATTTAAGGAAAACGATGTGTCACGATGTGTCTGCACTTTATATAGTTATTAGATCTATATGAAACTTTATTCGTCCATTTCTAGTCTACGGGCAAGTCAACCTCTCTCTGTGCTAACTAAGGGAACCCCAATTTGATATATAATTACAACTAAGTACTGTTCGTTTGGAGCAGCCCACGATGCAGCTAAAATACGGCACAGGTGAGATTACAGTAAATCTAAAGAACAAGAATGTTATCCAAGTAGTTGAACCACTTGAAATACAGGCCACAGATGAGGAGGCTGAAATTAAAAAGGCCATGGAAAATCCGATAGGAACGAAGCAATTAAGGGAGATAATATCGGATAAAAAAAGATACAAAAAACGCCTTAGCGTCGTTATTCTTGTTAGCGATGTAACGCGGCCTACTCCCACTAAAAGAATAATTCCGCACATTCTTAACGAATTACGTGATGCAGGAATCAGCGATGAAGATGTCACAATTATCTTTGCACTGGGAATTCATAGAAAATTAGAGACAAAAGAAATGGCACGACTGGTTGGAGACAACATTTTCAACAGGTATAGATGCATAAATCACGATTCGACTAACTGCGTCTTCATCGGAGCCACTAAACAAGGAACCGTTGTTGAGGCTAATAGAGAGGTTTTAGAAGCTGACATAAGGATATGCGTAGGGTTAATTGAACTCCATTATTTTGCGGGCTATACCGGCGGATACAAATCAATCTTGCCGGGGATCTGCGCAAGAAGTACAATTGAAACTAATCATAAGCTTATGTTACAGCCAACTGCAAGCGCCGGGAGGATAGATAGTCCCGTAAGGATTGACATGGAGGAAGCAGGAGAGCTTGTGGGCTGTGACTTCATTCTTAATGTCGTGCTTAATGGGAACAAGCAGATCGTAAAAGCGGTAGCAGGAGATCCGATTAAGGCTCATAGAGAGGGCATAAAAATCGTTGATTCAATGTACGTTATCCCCATAAAGGAGCTTGCTGATGTTGTTGTGGTTTCGGCAGGAGGGGCTCCAAAAGATATAAACGTATTTCAATCACAAAAAGCTCTCGATAACGCAAAACACGCGGTGAAAAATGGCGGCGCTATAATTCTGATAGCCAAATGCCCCGAAGGATTGGGAGAAAAAGTCTTTGAGCGATGGATTAATGAAGCTCAGAACAGGCAGGAACTCATAGACAGATTGGACATTGCTTTTGAGATCGGAGGGCATAAGGCAGGAATTTTGGCAAAACTTATGGAAAAGGCAGATGTCTACTTAATATCTGATCTTGAAAAGGAACTTGTTGAGCGGGCATTTTTCATTTGTGCTGATGATGTTAACGATGCAATTGATGCAGCCGTTGCAAAGTATGGATCAGATGTACGACTTATCGTCATGCCCTATGGCGCATATACTCTCCCACGATATCAACCGTAAGACAAACTTCTAGCCTTGTGCCTCGTTATAGATAATGCTGCGAAAGAGAAATAACAGAATTCGACATGTTATAAGTCTATGTGGGTCAGGATTTACCATAACCAATCGGGAAAATCTTCAAGTATTGAAGAACGGTATAGCGACTTTGAAAGTCCCTTGTTTGTTTTAATACTCTCTAACACCGAAGTTGCTGACGTACCTGGAATTTCAGGCGCAGGAATCTCACAAACACTTTTACAATATACGCCAGCAGCTGACGCTGAGATTATCACGTGCGGTGCATTAAAAACCGTTCAAATACTACCTGATTCACCTTCCGGGGCAGCTACTCCAGCCGTGCTTTCTAAAGCTGCGTTAAACCTCACTGAAATACCGTGGTTATTAATAAACTCGGGTCTCAAAGTCACCCCAGGTGTTCCGTACTATGACATGAGAGCCGAGCACGGTAGGGATATACAGACCGGACCAGCTGTGAGGGATGCGCAACACATATACAAGTCCTCAAAAAAACTCGCAAAACTTCTTGACTGCAGTCTTGCAATAATAGGTGAATCAATACCAGGAGGGACTACTACCGCCCTTGCAGTATTAAGAGCACTTGGCTATGGCTCGAGCGTTAGCAGCAGTTTTTCAAAAAATCCGATTGAGCTTAAAAATCAGGTTGTTACAAAAGCTTTAGCACGGTCACCGGCTACTTCCGATATACTAAAACGCGACCCTATAAAGGCAGTTGAGCTTTTTGGAGATCCGATGATGCCCTGTGCTGTGGGGGTGACTGAAGAGCTAACTAGAGCGGGTAAGAGCGTGATGCTTGCGGGAGGAACGCAGATGGGCGCAGTCATTGCCATCCTGAGAGCACTCAACGTTGTTGGTGATATTACACTAGGAACAACAAAATATATCTTCGATGATGCGCAAGCAGGCTTCATAAACCTCGTACAAAAACTACAAGTTGACGCATTTGGAGCTTATCCTGACTTTCGAAGGAGTAAATTTCACCAGTTTAAAGCTTACGAACTAGGAGAGGTTAAAGAGGGCGTAGGCGCAGGCGGTGCTATGGCCGCCGCTGCGATGAAAGGATTTACCCAGGAAGAATTTAGAAACGAAGCCGAAAGAGTATTGACGGGCCTTTAAAGTACTCTTGTTTGATTTTATTTATCAACTGATGCGCAACGGATGCTACTTAAAAGCGTTTTAAAGCCACTTAAAGCTACTTAAATATAGCAGCATTTTAAAAAACTATAAAAAGTTAACGGGACGAGTATAATTATGAATGTTTGAAAAGAAGCACATCATCTCTATGCGAGATTTCTCCTATGAAGAAGTAAAATATATTTTAAGTTGCGCCGAAAAAGTTGAGCCCCTCGCTAGAACCGGAACTAATATACTACATAACAAATTACTCGCCCTCCTTTTTTTCGAACCGAGCACAAGAACGCAGTTGTCATTTGACACAGCCATGAAGAGGTTGGGAGGCAAGACTTTGAGTTTGTCATCAGAGGGAAGCTCTATTCTGAAGGGTGAGACCCTCGCGGACACCATTAAGGTAATTGAGGGCTACGCTGATGCGGCTGTCCTAAGGCATCCAAAAGAGGGTGCTGCTCGGATGGCAAGT
This sequence comes from uncultured Methanomicrobia archaeon, assembly GCA_964557335.1. Classification (GTDB taxonomy): domain Archaea; phylum Halobacteriota; class Bog-38; order Methanoflorentales; family Methanoflorentaceae; genus DASPRZ01. The sequence continues at coordinate 18,821 of CAZKZX010000002.1, forward strand.
GAGCTCTCAGCAATCCCCGTGATTAACGGTGGCGACGGGGCTGGCCATCATCCTACCCAAACGTTGCTTGATCTCTATACCATACAGAAAGAGAGCAGCCTTAAGGATCTTGACATAGCACTGCTTGGCGATCTTAAATACGGAAGGACGGTACACTCGCTTGCCTATGCTCTCAAGATGTTTGATGCAAGCATTAGCCTAGTAGCGCCCGAAGAGCTTCAGATGCCTAAATACATCGTAGACGACTTAGGTGGGGTTACAATAACCGATGACATAAACGAGGTGATTAAAGAAATCGATGTTCTCTATGTGACGAGAATACAAAAGGAACGATTCCCAGATCCCAATGAGTACCAAAAAGTTGCGAGCAGCTACAGGATATCGTCTGACACCTTAACTGGTGTTCGAGATAACTTTATAATCATGCATCCCCTGCCAAGGTCTGACGAAATAGCACCTGAAGTTGATAAAACAAAGTATGCTAAGTACTTTAAGCAGTCGTTTTATGGAGTTCCCGTGAGGATGGCACTCCTATTACTAGTGATGACAGGGGAGGCTTGATGTTAGAGAGACAAAAAGACGAGCTTAGAGTCCGGTCGATTAAAAACGGGACGGTTATTGATCATATTACCGCCGGAAATGCGCTTAACGTTTTGAAGATACTCGGCGTGAAAGGAGGTACTCGCTCTATTGTGAGCGTTGCTATGAACGTTCCAAGCAAGAAACTCGGACACAGAGCAAAGGACATAGTGAAAATTGAAGATAGAGAGCTCAGCTCTAATGAGGTTGACAAAATAGCATTAATTGCTCCAAATGCTACAATTAACATCATAAGGGACTACGAAGTAGTCCAAAAAAGCTCTGTCGAATTACGTGGTACGATTGAGAACATAGTACAGTGTCCTAACCTAAATTGCATTTCAAATACGGATGAGCCCGTTACTTCTAAGTTTGCAGTGATACATCCTTTGGCGTTACGATGCCTGTATTGCGAGAGAATAATTAAGAATAACATTGTAGAGCACTTAATTTGATGCTGCAAGTACATCTCAAATACTGTGCACATTTGCGTGATTAGAGCGAAACATATAGTAGCCGGGACTCTAGTGGATAATGGCGGGAGATTAGTCTTCCTTAATGCTAAACTAAACGCTGCAACTACTCTAATTAAAATTGTCAACTTTAATCCGAGCCTGCTTTAAAGAAATGGAGCGTTACTTATCTCAGCTCACCAGCAGAGCGCTTACTTTTTTGCTGCAAGCCATAATGCATACTTCTGACCTGAAGGGCAAAACATGACTGTGACTGGGTATAACGGGGATTGGGTCCCTCGATGGTAACGTGAAGATCAAGAGTCACCCAATTTTTCGTGCAGCTAGTTTTATAGCTTCTATCAAACTGTTTTGTGGCATTATTGACGCTACTGGAATCCTTAAAATCTTTTCAACGGTTGGGCTTACGATGGGCGCGCAGACTAGCGCGAGGGCGCCGTCGCGTTCGGCGTGAATTGCAGCAATTAATGCATCCTCAACTGATGTTGCGGGATATTCCCGTATAGTGATATTTCTGCCCTCGATCACCATTGACCTCTCGGTTATTTTATCTAAGACAGGCCTCGCAGCAACTACGGCGATGAGATCCCCTTTTTTAGTGGTTCCTTCAAGTCTCCTAACCGCTTTTAATATCTCTCTCAAAGTTTTGAGGTTAGGTTCCCTCTCTCCAGAAATGATTTTATATAACGTGCTCAACGATACGCCTGAGATTTCGGCAAACTTGGTAACAGTAAAACCGAGGTCTTTAATTACTTTACTTAATGTGCTTTTAAGCTCTTCGTCTGATGAGAAGGCTGCTCTGATTAAATCATCTGCCAGCATAACTTACCACTAGCTACAAAAAAGTAATATCCCATTATATATTGATTATTAAAGACTGGTAATTTTTACAAATAAGCAACTTTGTATAAATTTGATGAAAATTACAGTATTGTAAAAGGTGAAGGTAAGTCTCCCATTGCCATTTATAATTTGATGCCTGTGCTTCTGGTTCAGTATCGCTACCAATTAAGCCTTTATAGTTCGAAAATGTAGGGGCGCTGGTTAACGCTGCTGAAGAGGAGATGCGAGGCGAACTGAAGAATGAGCGAAATAAAAGCATTAAATCTCTAACAAAATAACTCTTTCACATTTGTAATAGCACCGATAGAAAGAATAAGGGAAGAAAGCATTTATCCTAACTTGGCACTAAGTATCTCGCAAGAAACCTTATTACCTGAACAACCATCGTTGCGGGATGTAGTTGCTTTCGAGAAGAGTCATGGGTCGTATCGAGAGGCTGGGAGAACCTGACAGTTTGTTTACCGTTCAAACCCCTACGAGAGTGCGTCGTCGATTCCGATAGGTTTATTTTCAATCGAAGCATTTTTTATACTTCAAATGAGCCTATCTATTATAATTAGACGTGATAATTATGGACCTAAATCCTATTGACAAACTTACGATTTACTGGGATGATGGAATTATAATGGTAGACCAAACGTTGCTGCCGGCACGTTATGAACATATAAAAATAACAACAATTGAAGATCTACGAAGCGCAATAGTAAAACTTAAAGTGAGGGGCGCACCTGCGCTTGGAGCAGCCGGAGCATTTGGCGTGGCACTAGCAGCATACAAAAGCGATGCCAATGATCTTGATACGTTAAAATTAGAAGTTAGAAAAGCGGCTAAATCGATTATTGCAACAAGACCGACGGCAATAAATCTCTTTACAGGAGTTGATAAAATTCTAAAAGCGATTGAACCTTGCGCTACTCTGGATGAGGTAAAGGAAATCGCAGTCGAAGAGGCAAAAAAGATAGCAGATGAAGACATAATAAAAAATAAAGCCTTGAGTGCTGTTGGGGCATCCATTTTAAAAGACGGCGATGTTGTTATGACTTATTGTAATGCCGGAAGGCTTGCAACAGTCGGCTGGGGCACCGCCTTAGGCGTGATAAGATCCGCAACAATATCCGGGAAGCGTATCACTGTGTATGTGTGCGAAACAAGGCCACTTAATCAAGGTAGTAGAATCACGGCCTTTGAAATGCTCGAGGAAGGAATTCCTACTATCTTAATTGCAGATAATATGGCGGCGTGGATGATGAAGGAAGACAAAATCGATTGCATAATAGTGGGAGCTGACAGGATAACAAGGCAGGCAGTTTACAACAAGGTTGGAACATATATGCTTGCTATATGTGCGAAGCATCACGGTATACCGTTTTATGTTGCTGCTCCTCTGTCAACCTTTGATTTTCAAGACAGGGAAGTCGAAATTGAACAAAGGGATCCTAATGAGCTCATATATTGTGGAAAAAAACAGTTAGCGCCTAAAAACGTGAAAGTCAAAAATCCCGCATTTGATGCCACGCCACTTGAATTGGTCACTGCAATAATAACTGAAAATGGGATAAGAGACCCACTGGAATTGATGAGAGGGTGACCCGGGTAGTACGGCAATAACAAACAATAAAAGATAATTCACTACCGTGACTGGCATATATAAGCGCGATAGTTTATCTGAACATATAGCCACAGGTTGACGTATTATCGCGTTAACGAGACTTTATAGTGTCAATCTCAAAGGTTGTAAAATGCCCATAGCTATAAATATAATTTCCGAAGATAAACCTGGCGTACTAAGAGACATTGCAGGAATTGTTGCAAGATTTAATGGTAACATAAAGTACATGCAGCAATTCATACTAGCTAGAGGACTACATAAAAACCTTGCCATAATTCATATGGAAATTGAGGATATAAAAAACGTCAATGACCTCATAAAAATGCTTAAGTCAATGAGCTCTGTTAGAGAAGTTACACAGTATGAACCCTTTGAGAAGATCTGGGGATCACGGGTTATAATAATCGGCGGAGGGGCTCAGGTATCCCAAGTAGCTCTCGGAGCAATAACTGAAGCTGACAGACACAACATACGTGGAGAACGCATAAGTATTGACACGATGCCGATAGTAAATGAAGAAAATATTGCTGAAGCGGTTAATGCTGTTTCAAGGACCCACAGAGCTAGTATATTAGTGTTAGCTGGTTCACTTATGGGGGGGAAAATCACTGAAGAGGTAAAAAAACTCCAAGAGGAGGGAGTCAAGGTCATAGCACTTAACATGGCTGGGAGCGTGCCCGATGTTGCTGATCTTGTAGTTACCGATCCAATTCAAGCCGGAACTTTTGCAGTAATGGCCATTGCAGAAACGGCGAAATTTGACATTGAAAGAGTTAAAGGGCGAAGATTTTAGCGTTCGAAGAAAAAAGTACTGTTAAAAAAGGGATCAATGAACGTTTGTGCTCAATTTGTTCCACCACTAGTATGGTTCCGTGAGATTTGAAAAAATAGTTTATAACAAAACATTTTCTGCTTCAAAAAATCGAAATCCCAAAATCGGCGTGGCACATATCAATTTACCAAATTTTTGAGTTTTTTAAAAATGGCGCGCAGACACAGTGATTAATTTAGTGAGGCTTACAAAAATAGAACGTGCCTAAGAAGTAAGTTGAAAAAGCGGATTATCCTGATACAAATTTAATCAGGAAAGGGCCAAATTTTTGTTTTAGCGGATGGCAGGTGCTGGTGTGGGGTCGGTTTTCGTTGGCATGAGGTGATGGTGGATCGTCTCGCACAGGGCCTCCATCTCGTCCCCCAGGTCGATGTAGCTCTTGGGCTTGTTCGGCAGGGT
>CAZKZX010000003.1:0-22591 GCA_964557335.1 uncultured Methanomicrobia archaeon
AGTCAGTGAGAATAAATACCAAAAACGTTAGAGGAGCTAAGATCATGAACGCCCCTAAAGGCAGAAACATCGATTATCTCACAATTCTCATTATCGCATCATTCGTTCTTCTCCTATTAAGCCAGGCAGCTGTCATTTTAAATGTGATAGTACCGTACCAGAAAGAGTTTGGCTACCTCTTTAAGTACTTCGTGTTTGGGTTTATCGTGTTTCACGCTATAAAGACAATCGGAGTAAAAAATGGACTTTTTTTTATTGGATTATGCGTGGTGGCAGCATTGATCGGAGAGTACGGTGCCACTTCACGAGGGTGGTTTTATGGCCACTACGTTTTTGCCGACGTCCCCTACACGGTGCTGGGGCTCCCCTCGTACAAGCTATTGGGCGTCCCGCTCGAAGGGCTCTTCTCTTGGGCCATCTCCATATACTTAGCCTACTGCATCACCAACTTAATCTTCAGGGGGTACAAAAGTGATGTGCGTCGCACATTAACGTACAGCCTGATACCCTTTCTCGCAGTGATAGATGGCATACTAGTGATGAACGTAAACATGTTGACGGACCCTATCGCCGTCCAAGCAAAGGCATTTTACTATGTCAATGGCGTCGTGGGCGAATATTTCGGCATCCCTGTTTTCACATCTCTGAGTTGGTTCCTGACAATTTTTTTGATAATGGCTCTTTTCCGCTCGTACGAGCTTAGAGGAATCAAACGCAGGCAGTATGACCCTTCCTTCCCGTCGCAACTATTAAGGGGACGAACAGTAAACGTGGTAGACATAATGCCGTTGTTCGTGTTCTTGGTTTGGGCGCTCATACGATACGGGGCGCTAGCACTTGTGTACAAACACGTTGAATTGGTGTTGATAGGAATTGCGGGAATGGTTCCATCTGCGATCATATTTCTTCTTGCATACTTTGTGTTGAAATACGAAAAGGCAACTGATAATGTTACTAACCGCTGAAACTGCTGATAAAGCGAGAGTCACCTCTATAAAAGCGTTCGTCAGAGGTGTGGTTAAGCTTCTGCGGCACTTTCCCTACACCGAGCTTCTCGTGGTATTCTTCCCCTTTTACGCGTACTTGATCACTCTCGGCTACTTCACCTCACCGTTAGCCTTGCTTCTCATAGTGCCGTTTATCTTGACGAATGCCGTTGGATTCATCTACAATAACATCGCTGACGTAAATGACCCCTCGGCTAAAAATCCGATTGTGGCAGGGGATATCACGCTCCGCCAGGCACAGGCCGTGTTCATCGTGTTTTTTGTAGCTTCAATAGTCTCGTTTGTGCTGCAGTACACTTCACTGACTGCATGGGCCATCTTTTTTGTGTACTATTTCTTTGGGCTTGCATACAGCGGACTCGGTTTGCGATTTAAAGAGTCGTTAGTTGGCCCAATTGTAGCATCATTCATTATCTGGGTAGGGGGACCTCTCGTGCTCACAACAGAATTCAACGTACTTAACGCTGTTACGGTTGGGCTGTTGTTAGGTACATTTTTCGTCTACATCGGACGCGAAACATACCATATGATAATAGACTACGATAATGACGTTAAGTCAAAAAATCAGACGCTTGCGGTGACGCTTGGGTTGAAAGGAGCGTATGCTGTTAAAGATATCACATTTCTGGTTGGTTCCACGCTCTTTCTGTTCAGTATCTACTCATATTTTCAGGGCTGGCCGTCGGATTTCATTTCCATTTTGCTGGTACTACTCGTCATAGTTTCAGCAGCGCTTGTGATCGCCTACGACCTTGGAGTTCGATTTTACGACCCACGGGATCCTTGGCTCCTCACTAAATTGTTCTACATATGGTATGCGGCCGTCATACTGAAGCTTGATGCGTTAATTGCCCTGCTTTTTATATGGGTATTTCTCACGAGCAAGCGCAGTTAACCTTGGATCACTCGGCATTCTCTTTTACACCCTCTTACTTCAATATTGTGTGAGACTTTTTTTACCTTAAACTGCATGTGCGTAACTGTTGAAGCCATGATCAGAGAGTGGATAACCCGTGCCTTAACGCGTTTAAGGTTGTTATTATAAATTTTCACTCCTCCACAGGGCACATCGTGAGCGTGTCAATTGTAATATTGGCAATTTAGCGCGCGACGTGGAAACTGTGGTAATAAACAAAAAGAAACAAATTTTTTGGGAGATAACTTAAACTATTAGTAGTTACAACAGTAATGCCATCTTAGAAGCCTTGCTTCCGATATTTAGGTGGTTAAAGTGAAGTTTATTGTAGATATTGCAACATTGATCGCGCAACTTGATGAGTTATCCATGCTCGTTAACGTGGTAGAAACTGCACATCTTTCTAAAACGCTGAAGGGACAAAGTCCACTTACGGTCTTTGCACCAGACAATGAGGCGTTTAACAAGCTCCCGAGTGGCACAGCAGACAGCTTACTCAAGGACAAAGAGAAGTTGACTGCAATACTTACCTACCACGTGGTTAACGGCAGGTATCTGACAGCTGATTTGAAATCGACCAAAAAGGTGAAAACTGTCCAAGGTGGGATTCTTGAGATTCACGAGCAACACTTGCTGCGACATGGAGTAAAAGTAAACGATGCAGAGATAATAGAGGCTAACCTCGAGTGTAATAATGGTGTGCTTCATATCATAGATTCCGTCTTACTGCCAAAGTAAGTAAGAGCGGCGGTTCGAAATAGTGGGACACGTTTTGGCACAATCAGGATGTTTAGGCACATCATAATCAAGCGTTCCGCTAGATTATCCAGTCAACATTTTCGTAGATGAACAGTACTGCTACTGCGCCGCGCCGTATAAGTTCATATCCGGCTATGAAGTCAAGTCACACTGCTTTTAAAATTAGCTTTGCTTCCTCTAGATCCTCTTTTGAGTTTATATTAGTATACGCATCGCACAGGTGAAATACCTTTACTAGTTGTCCATCATCCACAGCACACTGAATCAAATCAGGAAGCTCTTTTTCACCCCTTTCTGGGTGGATCGGTGTCCTTTCTATATACCGAAGTATCTCGTTTTTAAAGATGCAATGCCCCGTTCCTTGCAAATCATTGAGGGGATTTTTTGGCTTCTCTATAAGTCTAAAAACTCTGTCGTCATCATTTGTGAGCACAGCATATGTCCTGCCGATCTTACTTTTGTCTTCCTGAACGCATACGCCGCACACGGTGAAAAGTTCGTTATCAACAAACTCTCTCAACATCTCTTTATGCCTGCTCTTCGTCAACACCTCATCTCCCAATAGCAGGAAAAAATCATCGTTCCCTATCGCATCTTTACTGCATTCGATGGCATGAACTAATCCTCTTTGTTCCCGCTGAATCACATAGTGTATCTTTACGCCGTTTCGGTTCGTCCCGTATCTGTTAATTATGTCCTCTGCCCGGTACCCCACCACCACCACAATTTCGTCTACATCCATCTCCAGAGCCCGATCAAGGTTATATTCTAGGACTGGCTTAGAGTCAATCTCAAGCATACATTTATTGGATGAATTCGTTGCCTCTTTGAGCCTTTTTCCCCTTCCACCAGCCAAGATCACTGCCTTCATCCGTTTTTCCCTCTAAACAAATCAATGTTAACACGTACCCACTCTATCAGCATCTGTAGCCCCTCTTCGTTGGATACACGGGGCTCCCACTTCAAATTTTTTCTGGTTTTTGTTATGTCGCTTACAAAGTACCATAAATCCCCGGGCCTTGCCTCTCCATAGCTAATCGCTTGTTCGATGCCGGTAATTTTATGAATGAGCGCTAAGCACTCCGCTATGGATATTATATTTTGTAGCCCTCCACCGATATTGTAGATGCCGGGCACCATCTGTTGGTGGAACGCCTCAAAGGCTGCAGCAGCATCTGACACGTATAAAATGTCCCGCACCTGCTTGTCGGTGCCAAAAACTTTCATGGGCAGCCCAAGAACCGTGCGTATCACAAAGTTGGCCACCCAGCCGTGATCCTCCCCTCCAAATTGCCGGGGGCCATACATCCCCGTTAGGCGAAAGGTAGCCGCGTCAAGACTGTAGGTGTCTACGTACGACTGCACATACAACTCCGCAGATCGCTTTGAAGCATGAAGCGGCGTAAGCTTGCCTTGCATTGTGGGGTACGTCTCATCAATAGTCGCGGGCTTCCGTGTGAACCTTCGTTCTCCCTCCGCTATTGTCTCGTTTATTTGGTTCCCATACACGTGTATCGTTGAACAATTAACGACGGGAACGTCATATCGTCTCGCAAACTCGAGTACGTTGAACGTTCCCACCACGTTAGAGGTAAGGTCAAGTTCGGGGCGTTCAATCGAGATCGTCATTGCGGGCTGCGCTGCTGTGTGAACGATGTAATCGCAGTCTTTAAGTGCCTCCTGTAACTGCGCCTTATCCCGTATGTCCCCACGTATGAGAGAGATGCCCATCTCTTTTAGCACGTTCCAATTGTGTAATCTCACACCTTCCACGTCGTACCCCGTGCGCAATAGCTCGTATTTAGTGAGGTTATCAAGCGATACCACCTCCTCACCCAGTTTTTTGAAGTGCTCACACACGTGAGAACCTAAAAACCCACACCCACCGGTCACTCCGACCTTCACAGTTTATATCCTCCTCTGATTTTCATCACCTTTCACGAACGTCGAGCTTTTAGTTTTTCGCGTCTTAATGCCTTTCAAAATGCGCTAGCAGCTTTTTTTGCTAAACGCACCTTCTTCATATTTCATTATATCTTACCACTGCACTTCAACCTCTTTGTCCTTTGGGCGTACTTCCGGATGATGTTTAACGCGTGTATCTGGTAGTATCTGTACAACCACTACTGGATATCAACGATCCACTTAAGCCATTATTTTCTTTACCTTTATATACAGTACGCTCTGTTTATTAGGTTCATTAAAGCTAGTTTGAATGCAGCACGGGGTTTCTCGATAAGGGAGTGGAGATTAAATGAGACTCTCAAATACTTCGATTAATTTGGGAATATTCTTATCGATATTGTAACATCTGTCTACCTTTTTACGTGCATTTTCTCCCATTTCGGCAGCGTTCGGATTCTGAAGTATAGAGTCTATTGCTCTCTCAAGCTCACATACGTTTCTCTGACCAACAAGCATACCGTCCTTTCCAGATTCAATGAGTTCTGGTATCCCAGATATATGCGTTGATATAACAGGCACTTCGCACGCCATAGCTTCTATGAGTGCTACAGGGATCCCATCACGGTCTCCATCCTGAGCTATTATGCACGGCAACACGAAGGCCGTGCACTCATTGAGCAGCCGGATGACCTCTTCATTTGAGATTCCCTTAAAAAATTGAACATTTAGTCCATGAGCAACATCTTTTAATGTTTCCTCGAAGGGTCCTGATCCAACAATCGTATGCACAAGTTTGGGGTATTTTTCCTGCAGGTTTTTTACCGCTTTTATTGAGAATATATGCCCTTTCTTTTCAACCAATCTGCCAATGCTTAGTAATGTGTGTTGTTTGATGGAGCTTTTAGGCCGTTGGCTGAACTTTTTCATATTAACTCCTGTTCGTATTACATGAACTTTCTCTGGACTGATGTTAAGACCTCTGATATACTCTGCATTGTAGTTGGAGATGGTCACAACAGCGTCTGCCTTTAACATCTGTCTTCTTGATCTATCCCTGTATTTGGAGCTGTACACATCGCTAGCATGTGCCGTAATTGAATGGGGAAGTTTCAATGCTTCAGCCATTTTCGATGCCACATAGGCTTGATCTGCTGCAAATTGTGCGTGTATGAGGTCGAGTTGTAGGCCCTCTCTTCGTATTAGATTTACAAAATATTTGGCTCTGAGATTTACATCAGGGCGCAGCAAGCTCAAGCCCTTCATCATCAATGAGCCTTTAAAAAAATGCACTCTATTTTGAAATAGCTCAGAATTTAGAACAGCGCTGTTCGATTTATTCAGTTCCGGTTCTGACAGCGAAAAAACGTGAACGTCTATCCCTCTTCCTATTAACTCTGAGACCTCATTAAGTACAAAACTCTCAGAAAGTGTTGGAAATGAGGTTACGACATAGCCAATATTCATTTCGTTGATAAGTTACAATGGATTGGTAAAAAGATTGCTATAACTTCACATGAGGATAACAACTCTGACACTCTCGAAATAAAAGGCGTGTTGTAAATTGGCATTATGTGTAAAGCCTAGCATTAGTTCAAGACTAAGCATTAATCGGTAGACACTACGTGAAGTATTGTGTAGTATCTGCTACATCTGCGAAAGAGCACTTAAAAACAAAACAAATAACTTGATTTAAGTTTTAAGATAGCTATGAATCGTGGTTTAGAGTGTTCAAAGGACATAACGTTTTAAAATACACTATCAAATGAACAAAAATTCTCGTCGTGCATTCTGGCTGTGCATTCGATCACAATAATGCGAGTTTCGCTCATTCTTCACTAATTAGCTTAAAGTCAATCTATTTGTTGATTAAGGTACGATACGGAATTACAGTAACGCTTCAGCGTCAAGAGGACCGTAGCACCTCTGAGTACACCTGTTCTATTCTCTCCACTATTACCTCAGCGTCGTAATATGTCAGCGCCTTTTTGTGCCCCTTTGTCCTCAGCTCTGTTCTGAGCCTGTCATTATCTACAAGGGCCTCTATCGCAGTGGCGAGTTCTTGTGCATCGCTGGCTTTAAAGGTAAGACCGCAACCGTCTAGGATTTCAGGCGGCGCTCCGACGTCCGAAGTTATGACCGGGAGGCCCGACGCCATAGCCTCAAGAACAGACCGTCCAAACGGCTCCTCCCAAATTCCAGGATGCACAAAAAGGTGTGCCCTCCTGTATATCTCAGGTAAATCCTCATTTTCAATTTTTCCCAAGAATTCGACTTTTTCGCTCATCCCAAGATGTCGCGCAAGCTCTTTTAGTTGGCCCTCTTGACGACCGTGGCCAACGATTTTTAGCTGTACCTCCCTGTCACGTAACAGATGTACCGCGCGTAATAGCACGTCGACGCCCTTCGCCTCGTACAGTTGCCCCACATATAGTATCGTGAAAATTCCATCGGGCTCCGTGAAATGCGAGTTGATAAAGCGGGGATCGACCATGTTGGGTATGACGACTATTTTATCTCCAGCGATGCCCTTCTTGACAAACTTTTGCTTCGACACCTCTGAAAGGGCTATGTACTTGTTAATGCGCCCATTGGCTTTTAATGAAAGATAGGCATAGAGGATATTCCTGAAGTAAAAAGACATTTTTAAAATGTTATCTAAACTTGACAACCCATAATAAGAGTAGATACACCGCGCACACGAACCGAATGCGATGCCGTTGCATCTGCCGGAGGATCTCAGCAAGGTATCAGTGGGACAAATTAATTGGTAACTGTTAAGGGTGGCAACCGTCGGAATGTTAAGGGCAGCTGCTGCGAGGAGTTGCCATCCCCTGTAGACATGAATGACGTCATGGGATCTCACCAAATCTCGTAAGTGCATGTAGGTGCTGACATTTAATGACAAGAGACGGGGGGCCCCTTCACGTAACTTCTTGAAAATCTTTATGCCCACCCCGTTAAGCCTCGTCTCTGAATAGGCATCCCCATCAAAGGCATAGACGGTGACGTTATGCCCCCTTCTAACAAGGCTCTCGGCGAGCAGTTTTTCACTGACCTCTGAACCACCGCAGGTATTTAAGTAGCTACTGGGAATGACGAGTCCGATGTCCATTGGGTCACTCTAATTCGTTAACACGCTTCTACAAGTTATTAACGATACTTTTGTAATAAGTATTTAATACTTAAGCATTTATGTTGTGTCGATGAGCACTCCCCTGGTGTCAGCGATCGTACTTAACTGGAATGGCAGAGATGACCTCATAGAGTGTTTAGAAAGTCTTACGAAGGTGAATTACCCGAATCTAGAGGTCATAGTAGTGGACAACGCCTCGACGGATGGCTCAGTTGACGCGACGAAGAGCAAGTTTGACGTAACAATCGTTGAAAACAAACAGAATTTAGGCTTTGGGGGGGGATGTAATTCGGGGCTTGCAATCGCGTCTGGCGAGTACCTCCTCTTTATGAACAACGATGTGATAGCTGACAAAGAGTTTTTAACCGAACTCGTCAACGTCGCTGAATCAAATCCGAAAATCGGCATTGCGGGGCCTAAGGTCTATAACTATTACAGAAAAAATGAACTTAGTTCGACAGGCGGGGAGATCAGTCTAGCGAAAGGGGTAATGAGGGAATTCGGCGCTTTCGAAGAGGATCACGGACAGTACGACAAAATACGCAAAGTTGATTTCGTAACAGGCTGCGTTATGCTAGTCAGAAAATCCCTCATAGATGCCATCGGCACATTCGATCAGCAGTACTTCATATATCTCGATGATGTGGACTTTTGTATAAGGGCATCAAGAGCGGGGTTTGTTACAATGTACGTGCCGAGTTCGAAGATCTGGCATAAGGTTTCAGCTACCTTTGGATACGTGAGCCCATCGTCCTTTTATTATTCACTTCGAAATCGTATAATATTCGAGAAGAAATTTGCCTCAGACGCGCAGAAACTTATATTTGTCGTGTATTTCATGTACGAAAGCGCGCTGTTTTTCGGATATTGCATTCTGCGAGGGAGAAAGGAGTTGATACGACCTTTCTTTAATGGATTATCTTGGCACCTAACGGGGAAGAACAAGGGCTTACACCATAATTAATATTATGCGTTTAGATTGTAGAGGCTAGGTTGATAAGAGATTATAGAGTGAACGAGTATCACAAAACGCTCGCAAGATAGAACTCGTGCAAGTTCAGCGGACGTAGATGAACACAAGTTTATCAGCCAACTTTCAGTAGTTACTGTTGGTGGTTAGGATGAGATATGTGATTGTAACACCTATTCCCTTCGCATTAACGCAAGATCAATGCTATGCAGTTGACGAATTATGGGGTTGGTATTTGGCAGCAGAGCTTGCGACTTTTAACAATGTATGCGTTTTTGCTCCGTTGAGCGCAACATTCGAACCAAGTGAATTTTCTTACATATTTCCGAAGGATTCACCCATCTCATTTTACCCTTTGCCAAATTTTACAAACCGATCGCAATTCTTGATTAAGCTGCCTAAAATACTATATGCGCTCGCTAGAAATATTAGAGGGGATGATCTTGTACATTCGGTGGGGGCAGTTCGTCTACCCGTGGGAATTACTGCGAACATTCTCTTCTTGCTACGAGGGCACAAAAAAAGGATTTTTGCGCTTGATGAGGATTATGTTACGAATATCGCCCTTACCATCCAATCGGAGAATGATGCGCTTAAAAAAGCAGCTTTTGTCGTGATCCGGCCTCTGTATGAGTTCATCATTAAATTTTGCATAGCTACCGCTCCTTTGACGTTCGTAGTTGGTGCCGCTCTCTATAAGAGCTATGAAACATATGGGAACGTATGTAAGATTCACGCATCGTGGGTTAGAGAGCGAGACATAATTGTACCGATGCAAATCGAAGAAAAGTTAAAGAATGGTTTGAAGAGAGACCGCTGTAAGATACTTTTTGCCGGGCGTCTCATTTACATAAAAGGGCCGCTCATCGCCGTTAAGGCAGTTAAAGTTTTAAAGGAGAGGGGCGTTCCCGTAGCACTCGATATATACGGACAAGGTGCTTTGCTGAGGGAATTGGAAGATTTCGTAACGTTACATGATTTGTCTGATGTTGTAACGTTTAAAGGTATGCTTCGCTATGCTTCTTTTTATCCTATTTTGAGGCAGTATGATGCTATTGTCGTTCCAAATATAAGCGGTGAGCAGCCGAGAATCATTTTTGATGCAATGGCAAATGGTGTTGCTGTTATCGGCTCTAAAATAGACTCATTCACGGATATTATCTCAAATGGGGACAATGGATTGCTATGCACCGCGGGAGATCCTGAAAGCTTTGCCTTTGCGATAGAGAGCCTTTTCAAAAATAGGGAGTTACTAGCGAGGGTACTCTATGGCGGCATTAAGACCGTTGGAGAGAATACGATAGAGTCGACGAGCGCAAAAAGAAAGCAAATAATTGAGAGCGTCTTTTATAACAGGTAATGCACAACGCCGGGAAAGGAGCTGTCAAAAAAACTTTTATTTTAGTATAACGCGAAGAAGGTGTAAGACATTAACGTGGCGTATTCACTTAGCAAATGACGTCCTCCTTGCCGTTCCTTTGTGCTCGAAATCTATAGCTACTGTTTTATATTACGGCACATAAATTGTGAAACGAGATGCCCACTAAAACTAAACGTCACGCTGAGCTCAGGCTTGCTGTTCTTTCGTTTGCGATACTTGCGTTAGTGCTGTACTCATATGGAGACAATCAACTCCACAACTACACGAGTGGCGTTTACACGTTTGGAGAACAGTACGACGATGGAAGTGCGCGGCAGCCTACAAAACTTCAAGACTTCGCGACCTATTTAACGATGGATGTAGGGCTGTTCACGTTCAATAAGGTGCTGTTGACATTTCTGGGCGTCGACAACACGCAGGAGAACTTCACGAACTTTTTCCCCCTTCAGACCCTCCTTCTAATTCCGATTGTTCTCGTCCTCTACTTTGCGGTGAGGAGAGTTAACGGCGTAAACCCCGAATACCTTGATGGATTGCTCATCGTCATTTTTACAGCCGTTTTTGCCCGCAGCATTCCGGTGTACTATCTAACGCAGCGATTTACGGGAAACGCCTTCTTCGGATGGGCGCTCTGGGTACTGACGCTTGCGTTACTGGCCGACTACAGGAGAAAGATGCCATATAGCTACAGGGTGGTTATACTCGCAGCTATTGTGGCGTTTATTACAATGTATCACACAGGCGTCCTAATGGAGATAGTACTGCTCGCGAGTTACCTCTTCGTGTCGTTCGCCTACAATGCGTACGCGCGCCTGACCGAAAAACCCAGCCTGCCGGTACTGTACAAGGAAACGGCACTTATTATGGGCTGGGCGGTTACCTTTATACTGTTTATAAACAATCAGCTGTTTTTCCTCATTCTGCTTTACTTTTCACCCATCCTAAACGCACTGCTCCTCGTCGCATTTCTGACGGTTGCCGCCGTGCTGGGCTATCTGCTGCTCAGAAGAGGCACATTGAGAGGGTATGACGGTAACATTCGAATTGTGGGTGTTGCTGTAACCATTATAATCGCGTCCGTTATCGTTGCCTTGCATAAGAGAATCGTTGCACTACCGGCGTCACTAGCAGGACCGAGCACCGCATCTATGTTCACCCCCTATTTGTACCAGACCGGGTTACTTGAAGACGTAACCCGCCGGGCATCGATACTAGCACAGCTAGGACTGATAGTCCTCCTCCTCTACCTCGTAGTGTCGTCAAAGCAGGTCCATGTGAGATACAAGCTTCTGTCGGTAGCGCTCACATCGTCACTTATCTGTGGGACAGCACTTGTTTCGCTTACCTTAGGGACGACAATTGGAGTGAGCCGCGCCCTCGAATGGTCATTCATTTTAGTGCTCTATCTGATAGTCATTACTGTCACATTCATCGCACGCTGGAGATTCGAACGATTGATCGGCGTGAAATCAGCAGTTGTGCTTGGCGTCGCGATACTTTTCATAGCGACGTTCGCCAACGTTCAAGCCATGGCCGGCTACAATTCATATGCTCTTGTCTATGACTCAAACACGAAATATGCCCTCGAGTTTGCGAATAAAGATCATCTGCAGCTCTTTGGAGACTTACGAAGTGCAGGGCGTTACATGATGATGAGCAGTGAGAATATTGCATACGTCTTTTTAGAAGGGCAGAGAGATACAACAGTTCTCTCAAATGTGCTCTACTCGAATAGTCCTGATGCAGCGACGCTGCTGCAGTATTGCACCAAGGTCGGTTATTTCGACGATACCGCACCACTCGGTGTGATCGTATCAGACAATAACTACAGGGTTGGCTTTTACGGATTTGATAACCTCTACAAGCCGTTAAAAGCTGACTTCTCCAAACAGGAGACGTTCGACAAGGTGTATGATAACAGCAAGAGTTATCTCTACGTAACAAGCCAATCGCAAGTCTCAGGCATTTAGGCACCGCACAAGCAGCTGGTCGAACCGCTTGAAGCGCTCTGCGTTTGAGAACATCCTTGACCGTTTTAGCCCTTCTCTGCCCATTTTGACTGCCATAGTGCGATCATTTAGAAGCTCAGTCACGGCTGATGCAACTTGATTGGCGCTCCCGTCGGTCAGTAGGCCCGTTTTTCCGTGCACAATGGTCTCACTAATACCCCCCTCGTTTATACCTACGACTGGTTTTCCACTTGCCATGGCTTCAACTGGCACGTATCCGAAGGGCTCCCGCCGTGGTACATACGCGACTGCGAAGCAACGTGCATAGAATTCTCTAAGGGAAGTATCATCGACCTTCTCAATAAATTCTACGTTGGCGCCAAGATCGTTTGACAGGCCAATAAGTTTCGACTTTTCTGGGCCGCTTCCAACCACTTTGAGCGAGACAGTTGGATATGCCACGCTAACGATTGACATCGCCTCAATGAGGATATCGATGCGCTTCTCTGGGACAAGCCGCGAAACCGTGAGGATTATATCCCCATCCGGATCAGCGCACTGGTAACTCCCTATGTCGACACCGGGATAGATCACGCTCGACGGGAGCGTATACACTTCCTGTACATAGTTAGAGGTGTAATTGCTGTTTGTAAAAATGTATGTACACCGTGCTACGCGCTCCTTGTCTATTTTTTCCATAAAACTCCGCACGTAGGGTATGAGGTGTTTAAGGACGGTATTCCTCATCGCAGGCGTTTCTTCGAAGGTATCGTACAAGCTTCGTATCGGCTCCTGACAGTACCAGAAGTGTGCTATTTCATCTTTTTTTGCGTAGTGCGAGGGCACGCTGTACGCCAGCGAGATATCATGTTCGCCTGCAATTAAATTGTTATTTGAACAATACGCATAGTAAAAGAAATCAACGAAGAAGTTGAACTTGGTCTGACGCCCGAATTGGTGCGGGAGCCACTTGTCAACTATTGTAACGTCATTTATCGGTATGTCAAGCAGTTGAGGGATCGACTGGTCATACGATGATGTGTAAACTGTTACGCTGTTGTTCTCCGCAAAATGAGCGATATCATTGAGAACAAGTTTTTCAGCCCCACTTATAACATCGAGGTGTGGATGAATTATGGCAATGTCTACACCTTTAAGCACTGTTATGCCCACCTTTAAACTTCCTATGAGACTTGAGCTCTTTTAGACTCTCCCTTATACCCAAGACGACGCCCTTTTTAAAGAGCTCACGATCGCTTATCTCGCGAGCAGACTGTATTGCCCTTCTCTTCTCTATGACTCGCCTCACGTTGCTCATAAATGATAAACTACCGTGGATAATTGACAGTGCCACGGTGAAGTTTCCATGTAGTAGAAACCAGGAAATTTTGTAAGCATCGTACGCTATGGACGTCAGTGTAGCAAACACGACACTTCTTACCTCGAAATTTTTTGCGATGTTATAGAGCCTGTTTCGCTGATATAAAAACATCTTAAATGGCGAACTATCTGCCCCAAAAGAGCCGCCGAATTTATGATACACCACCGACGTTGGCATATATTTCACCTTATACCCCGCAATCCACGCTCTCAAACAAAAGTCGACATCTTCAAAGTACGCAAAGTAGTCGGGGTCAAAACCACCGAGCGTGCAGAAGACGTCTTTTCTGACGAGCATGGCGCCACCGCTTGAACAGCCAACAAACTTCGGGTTATTGTAATCCTTCTTATCTTCCATCAAAAAACCGATGTCGTAGCCCGCGCCTGTTATCGTGACTGCGCCACCTGCGTGATTTACGTAATTCCTCCTCCCGTAAAAGAGCATTTTACTTCCGCAAGAGGCTATCTTTTCGTCCTCCTCAATGCCTTCTACGAGTTCGGAGAGCCATGTGGGTTCCACTTCACTATCATTATTTAGAAATGCTACATATTTACCACAGGCGTGTTCGACGCCCACGTCGTTACCTCTGGAAAACCCGTAGTTAGACGCAAGCCCTACGACCCTTACCCACGGGAAGCGCTCTTGTACATACCTAACGGACCCATCTGTTGAGGCATTATCCACCATGATGACCTCATATGATGGGTAGTCAAGGTTGCTAAGAGATCTGAAGCAGTCCTCTAGAAACTCCCGTCCGTTGTAGTTCAAGACAATTACTGATACCGTTGGGAATTCAAGATTCATATAACTATGTCACTGCTAACATGCATTAAATTCAAAAGACTTTATAGCTTACTGAAACGTCTTTTAGAAAAGATAAAAGCGGTGTCGCCACGAGAGAGAACCCTTGGGTGCGCTTCATAGAGAGTGATTCGTTCGTATCTCAGTATTTAGATAAACAAGCGGGGAATTCCGTTTGACGCGCGGTGCCACGCGTTTGCTATGTTAAACGACTGCCACGAATTGAGTGGATTCTGCGCGTTAACTGTGAATGTTTGTATGCCGGTGAAAAGCCAGCGATCGTTCTGATGTAATCCTGTAGGTGTGCTTGCAAGTAAGCCCTGCAAATTTATCTCCTATAGATTCATAAATCCATAACTACAAGCGCAAAATTGTTCTTCGGCGCATTCATCGTTGCTTTTTCCTTGTTGATAATCAAAAAATGCTTAGTTTTTCAAGCCTTTTCTGTTCATGTATCATATCACGAGGAGAGGCCACTATGCCAAGCTGTTTGATTTGAGAGTCGGATAATATCCTGTTCTTTTGTATGTAAGATCTCTTTTTGATGCTTGTACTTAAATCCTTTAAGAAGGTCCCGCTTCCCCTAATGATTGCGTTAGCACTTTCATACTTCTTATGGCGGATGAAAAGTAGTATCCTATACGTATCATAAGCAAACGATATCGCTGCTGCCATTATGATAGTTTTTGCCTCGAAATGCTTTATTACATTTGCGAGCCGGTTCCTCTGACAGTAGTAAATCCGAGCAGTTGATGCCTTCTTTCCAAAAGAGCCGCCGAATTTATGGTACGCTATGGATGAGGGGACGTACATCATTTTATAACCAAACTCCCACGCTCTCAAACAAAAGTCGACATCTTCAAAGTACGCAAAGTAGTTGGGGTCAAAACCACCGAGCGTGCAGAAGACGTCTTTTCTGACGAGCATGGCGCCGCCGCTTGTACAGCCAGTAATGCCGATATTATTGAATTTTCCACTATCGAGTTCGCCAAACCCTCTGTCATAACCACCTCCACTATAGTCAAGCATCGCGCCGGCATGATTTATCACGTCTCTCCGCTCATAAAAAAGCAGTTTGCTTCCACACGATGCTATCTTTTCATCACTTAAAACCACCTTTACGAGCTCGAGGAGCCATCTACCATCCACTTCAACGTCATTATTTAAGAATGCGATAAGATCCCCCTTTGCGTGCGTCACCCCACAATTGCTGCCCCCAGCAAAGCCTTTATTTTCGTTAAGCCCTATGACCCGTACCCACGGAAACAGCTCTTTCACATACTCAACAGAGCCATCTGTTGAGGCATTATCCACCATGATGACCTCATATACCGGATAGTCAAGGTTGCTAAGAGATCTGAAGCAGTCCTCTAGAAACTCCCGTCCGTTGTAGTTCACGACGATTACCGATACCATCGGGAAATCAAGATTCATATGAGCGTACGTATGTTGCCTTACGAGTGTTAATCTAAACAGTGAATCTAAACAGCGTTAAGTTATAATATATCTCTGCCCCGTCATATAGTCGTACGAGTTATCAGCTGAGAGGCGTATGTCATAGTCGTTCATTATATGCACGGCCACTTGATTGTAACCGACATCATGTGCTGTAGTGTGCCATACCCACGTGTTGTTTGTTGACCAATCCTGCATGATAGTAAAGTTGTAACCTGTCGAAGGACCGCTTAGGAAGAACTTGTACTTCAGCTGACCCCCATTTTGATCGTATGCGACAACAGTCCACGTTACGTTTGTTCCTGCCGGCTGAGGGGGTGCGACACTGCGGTACAACCCCAAGAATTTCGGAACGTGATCCTTCTCTACTTTGTAGTAGTGTGTAAAGCCATTTGTGTACACCTTATCTATTCGGTCAATGGTGTTGAGGGCTTCAATATCTCTGTCCCAACTGCCTTGAGCTACGTTGACCTTTCCGTCAAAGAACTTGTCAGGTGAGTTTGTGACAAATAGGTAGTCTATGCCCGTCGTGTTGTATCCTGACCACGTCCTAAGCTTTTTGAAGCTTATGTCTTCAAGCATCGAACTATTCTTACCGCCCCAGTCACTTGCAACGAGCTCACCCGTGTAGTACCTGTAGAGCGGTGAGTTTTTGTTGTCTGTGAGAGTTATGGCGCCTGGATCCTTGCCAACTGTCCACAACATACCCGCTTGCGCTCTGTTGTCCACGGGCCCGACTACGTTGAAGCTTCTGTCGAAGTTCAGTGCTAACACAGCAACGTTTATTAGACTTACCATGATCAAAATGGGAACGACTGCGCGAACAAACTTTAATAACTTGGTGTTATGTGATTCCCGTACAGCTTGTATCAGTCCCATAGTCGCTATTATCCCATACACCACTGCAACCCAGTTCAAAAGGCGCCCCCCTATATCTATTCCACTAAGCGACTCAACCGACCTGTTACCACCTGCAGCCACCTCACTTGTAGAACCGACTTCAAACTGTATAATGAAGCCTATGACCATGGCGAGTGACAGAAAGATCAACGTCGTGATCAGATATCTGTAAAAAGCTTTGTTATAATCGCCTCTATTGAAGTCATCGTGTTTCAAAGTCCTTAGTGCCGCATATACCACAAGAGGAGCTATTGGCAGAAGATAAGGGATGTACCCCGATTGAAACCTCGTCAAAAATGAGTACCCAATCACAAAAAGCCCGAGCAAGAACGTTGATAACAGGACATAGCCTGCTCGCATGTGACCTTTGTGGGATTCCCGCGGCTGCGACGGATTGCCGACTTTGTGATTGCGCCTTATAAACGTCCGTATTCGCGTTATAATGGTTGAGATGTTGATTTGATCGATGAGCATGAAAGCAGCGTACAGTGCTACAAGGCCGATGATGGCAAATGGGTAAACGCTCGCAAATGCGCCCACGTACCCGTTAACGACGCTGTAGAAGATGTACCACGGGAGGAAAACGAGAGGAATGTACACAAGCGCAGCGAATTTGAGTTCCCTTACAACAAATGGCATGGCAACTATCGACATCGCTATAAAACTAAGCTGATGCGTGAACACGGTTGCCAGCATGAGCGCTGTCAACATCCAAAACGTGTATGCCTTCGATGCCCGTCCACTGTAGTATAAATAGAAGAGCAAAAGCGCTCCGAAGAATAATATATACCCAACACACTCTTCAATCATCCGAGACTGCTGATGCGTAAGGCCATTAAACGTCCCGATGTAGAGGATCATAAGTGGAATACACCAGTGCTTATTCTCGCCCGAGTTGGAGGCTATAATATATATCGTCGCTATCATCAAAACGGGAGTGATGATCTGTAGCGGATATTGAGCAAAGCCAAATAGACTGATTCCGGTAAATGCAGAAAGTGTGGATATGAGGGTATGCATCCCGACCGAGTACATCCCGTAGTATATGGATTGCGGGTACTGAGGGGTATAATGTCCGGAACTCAGGTACTGACTGCTGTCTGCAAGGAGCATCCACATGTCGGAGTCCGCGGTATACCTCCACAAGATGAGCGAGTATGTGACCCGCAGTGCCGTTATTGCTATCGCTATCGCCGCGATCGTCGCAAAGTACCTTTTACTCAAAAATCGGACCTCTTACTCCTCAGACCCCTGATTTCCCGTCGTATTGTAAGGAGGGATTTAAACATATCTATTGAATCTCTCACGGTATGTACCCTGCTGTTAGCCTTATTGTTCCAAGTTATGGGCACCTCAGCTATTTTAAACCCCCTACTGTACGCCTTCGAGATTAACTCCGTATCAAACGCAAACCCGTCACAGCGGATGTCCAGCTCCTCCCATAATTCGCGCCGAAATGCCTTGCAGCCGCACTGAAAATCCGATACGTTGATTTTCAAGATGAACCTCGCGAGGGCAATGTAAGCAGTCCCAAATAATTCTCTCATGAACGGCTGTCTACCTGTAATGAGCGACGTCGGCAGCCTTCTTGAGCCTATGGCGAGATCTGCGCCGCTTTCAATAGCCGAAACTAGCATCATAAAATCTCGTGGATGAATCGACATGTCTGCATCGATAAATCCGAGAACCTCTCCGTCAGCCAGCTTCAACGCTCTTTTTATCGCAGCGCCCTTACCCCTTCGGATGTCGCTACTCGTAAGCTTTACCATCTCATGCTCTAAGGAGAATTCCTGGGCTACCTCTCGAGTTCCATCAGTCGAGGCATCCTCTGCAATTACTATCTGAATGGCTTCAAACCTGCTTAGTTCTTCAAGCAGTTGGCCTATAGAGCCGCCTTCATTGTAGGCTGGCACCGCAATTGAGATCATCTCCTTCGAATAGAGTGCTTGCGTTGTGATAAAAGTTACCATCGTTGTAGTCGGTGCTGGCAGTTTTAACAGTTTGAGGGGCGCTCGGGCTTTGTCAACGAGAAGCCACGTGCTCGTGCAGTACGTGGCCATGTTGACGTGAGGGTCACTTCACAAGGCAAATTCATATATAAACGCTAATCCTGCCGTAATAGGAAAGGTATTAGTAAGATTGAATTTCGTTATTAACCTACAATATTAGTTTATCCGTTTCACTACGATTGAAGAGTGATGCTATTGGACGCGGAAGACAACTCGGCAGCAGCACGCAAGGTAAGTGTCATCATCCTGAACTACAATGGAGTAGAGCACATAGATGAGTGTCTCTCGACCGTTTTGAATCAGACGTATCCACACTATGACGTAATAATCGTGGATAGCGCTTCATCTGAATTTAGCGTGAATTACATACGAAGTAAGTACCCCGACCTCACACTGCTTCCCTTTAAGGAGAACCTTGGTTATGCTCGTGGGAATAATATTGGGATAGAACACGCCGATGGCGATTACGTGGCTATCTTAAACAACGACACGATTGTGGAGCCGGATTGGATTGAAGAGCTTGTAAAAACGCTTCAGTCGCGCGATAACGTGTGTTTTGTGACGTCAAAACTCAAGATATACAATGACCGCGATATGATAAACGCCCGAGGGATAGTCATACATTATACGGGCCCATCGTTTAACAATGGGCTGTTCGAATGCGATGATGATAATGGCGCCCTAATGTCAGTTCCGGGAATAAATGGCTGCGCCTTTGCTGCAAGGAAAGATGTCTTAAGGGAGATCGGTTTGTTCGATCCAGACTTCTTCATGCACATGGAAGATGCTGATATTTCTCTTAGGGCACGACTTGCCGGCTACGACATCTTGTATGTACCGACATCGGTTGTCTACCATAAGTATAAGCTTAACATAGGAAGTAATGAAAAGTTTTACAGGCTCGAGCGCAATCGCTACCTCCTGCTTCTTAAAAACTATAGTACACGAACTATTGTAGTTTTACTGCCTGCACTTCTCCTAACAGAGCTTATGATAATCGGCTATACCTTGATATGGGGCAGGTCTTACATGTCTAGTAAACTCAAGGTTCTCAGGTGGTTGTACAGAAATAGGGAGCTGATAAGAGCTAAAAGAGCGCAAGTTCAGAAGCTGCGAAGGGTCGATGATATAACAGTCTTAGCAGCCCTTGGCAAGACGATGCCGGCGAACCAGCTGAGCGCAAACGCTTACATCCAGAAGGGGGTTGAGGCATTTAATTTCTTGTTTAAGGGGTCATACTCTCTTCTCAAGTGCTTTCTCTAATTACGACAGGCCCTTCAAATCATTAAAATAATTTGATTGCAACAATATTTATAATAGAGAGATTATTTTATTAATTATCACCTGTTACTTACCGCATTAAGCGCTATAACGAAGTTTAAGATTCCGGGGGACTTCAATTGGTGAAAACACTAAAAGAGATTAATGAGAAGATCGGTGACGGAAGCGTCCATGTTATCACCGCGGATGAAATGCCTCATGTCGTGGCCGAGCTCGGACCAGAAGCAGCGGCAAAAGAGGTCGACGTGGTGACGACTGGGACCTTTGGGGCGATGTGCTCTTCCGGCGCCTGGATGAACTTCGGTCATTCCGATCCCCCGATAAAGATGAGTAAGGTGTGGCTCAACGATGTTGAGGCGTATGCCGGGGTTGCGGCAGTCGATGCGTACCTTGGCGCTACTCAGCTCTCAGAGACGAGAGGACTAGAGTATGGCGGAGCGCACGTTATAGAAGATCTTGTTGCTGGAAGGGAAGTCGAACTCAAAGCGATAGGTTTTGCCACTGACTGTTATCCGAGGAGGAGCATCGAGACATCAATTACCCTCAACGATCTCAATGAGGCCGTCATGCTCAATCCGCGTAACGCGTACCAAAAATACGCCACAGCGACAAACTCCTCTGACAGGGTGATGTACACCTATATGGGGACCCTACTGCCAAAGTTCGGAAACGCTACGTATTCAGCTTCGGGTACTCTTTCGCCGATTTACAACGATCCTGATTATGAGACAATTGGCTTGGGAACGAGGATATTTCTCTGTGGTGCTGACGGGTACATACTGGGTCAAGGCACACAGCACGATCCGGTGAACAGCTCCGGGACGCTGATGGTGCGTGGAGATCTGAGAGCGATGAGCACTGAGTATCTCAGAGCTGCAACGTTCCATAAGTACGGGACATCGCTGTATGTGGGGATAGGAGTACCGATACCAATGCTGAATGAAGGGCTTGCGGAAAAGACTGCCATAAGCGATGGTGAGATAATGACGGACGTTCTTGATTACGGAGTTGCACGGAGATCACGGCCCGTGATACGGAAAGTGTCATACGAAGAGCTGAAATCTGGGACGATTGAGATCAATGGCAAGGAAGTGAGGACATCATCGATGTCAAGCTACTTTAAGGCGAGAGAAATAGCCGATGAACTCGCGCATAGGATTAAAAATGGCACGTTCCAGCTCACCGCTCCGGTGACGCGAATTCCTCTCAACGTGGCGCCCAAGCCCATGAGGCAAATCGCTAAAGTCCCTCTCGCGCGGGATGTTATGACACCTGGAATAATCATAAAAGAGACTCTCAGCATTCAGCAAGCTGCAAAGATAATAGTTGAAAAACAGGTAAATCACTTGCCTGTTGTCTCAGATGATGAGAGGCTCATAGGAATTGTCACGGCTTATGATATCTCTAAAGCAGTAGCGCGCAACAAAGGCGACGGGCTCAACGACATTATGACCAAACGGGTGATAACGGCGGCACCGGATGAGCCAATCGATTTGGCTGCGAGAAGACTCGAACGCCATAACATATCCGCACTGCCCGTAGTCGATAACGCAAACAAAGTGATAGGTATCATTACGAGTGAGGACTTAAGTAAGCTTCTCGCTTGCAGGTGAAGGTGACGGCAGTGAAGATCATACTGAAGTTTCCACAAAAGATTATGCAGAATCCACTGCTGGCGGAGGTAGTGCTCGAAACCGGCGTGCTCATCAATATTGATCGGGCATTTGTGGACGCAGCGATTGCAGAAATTGTAATAGATGTTCCTGATGATGAGAAGGAAAGGGTCGTCGATGCGTTCAAGCGACGGAGGGTCGAGGTTCGCGAGTTGGATACTCCTTTGTTCTTTGACGAGGGAGAGTGTGTGCAATGCGGAGCGTGCGTTTCAGTATGCCCAGTGGAAGTTTTCAAGTACAACGACGACCGCACCATCTCAATCGACCTCAAGCGATGTATCCTGTGCCGCACCTGCCTTACAATGTGCCCGCAAGGAGCTCTGAAACTTGCAGATGTATGAAGGAGAAGTTCCAGTTAAAGCAGACAGTCGTCACGATTGCCGCCGATAGTCCCTCACATATAGCGGTGGCAAAAAACGCAATACAGTACCACAGGCACAAACTTGAGCAATTCATACTGCTTAACCCGTTTTTTCGGTTTGCACTTGAACCGTTTGATGACTATGTAGGGAGCCCGCCGGACATCGTTCGGAGGATGATAGAAGCGTCAAATGCGGCCGGAGTCGGCCCTATGGCCGCAGTTGCCGGTGTGATTGCCGATCTTGCCGTTGAGGCAATGGTGGGTGCTGGCGCGCGCTATGCAATCGTTGATAATGGGGGCGACATTGCCCTATCGAGCGATAGGAATGTTACCGTAGGGATATATACAGGCAACCCCTTTTTTAACGACATTGGGTTTTGTGTGGAACCAGTTGGGTTCGTTGGCATATGCACATCATCGGCGACGATTGGCCCGTCTTTAAGTTTTGGAAATGCAGATGCCGCGTGCGTTATAGCTGAAACTGCGTGCCTTGCAGATGCTGCTGCCTCAGCGTTGGGAAATGCTAGCTCTAACGCCTATGAGGGATTTAACGCGATTAAAGAGATTAACGGTGTATACGGTGCACTTGTAATTAGTGGCGAAGCACTTGCTACGTGGGGGACGCTCCCTAAAATAATACGCGCTTGTTATGAAATGGAGTGCATAACACGACCATAGCTTGTTTCATGGGGGCGAAGCCTTAATGCATA
>CAZKZX010000004.1:0-22334 GCA_964557335.1 uncultured Methanomicrobia archaeon
ATAAGTGATTTAGATTTGGATATTTATCCAATTGGTGCGGTCGTCCCCCTCATGGAGTCATATAGGTTCAGAGACCTCGCTGAAGTTGTGCTCGCTTCAAAAAGGGGGTTAAGACTCGACGCTCTAGTACACCTATTTGGAGCAGGCCATCCAATGATGTTCGCCTTGGCCGTGGCGCTCGGCTGCGACCTCTTTGACTCAGCAGCTTATGCGCTGTATGCCAAACACGGTCGCTACCTGACCACAAGTGGCACTTACAAATTAAGCGATCTGAGATATTTCCCTTGTTCCTGTCCGGTATGCTCAAACGGACAGTTAGATCTAACCGAGAGAGATCTAGCAGAACACAATCTCCGCACTTCATTTGCTGAAATAAATACGGTAAAACAAGCCATTTGGGATGGAAAGCTCTGGGAGCTGGTGGAAAAGAGGTGTCGGCACCCCATGTTACTGGCAGCTCTCAGAGCCGTTTTGAATCACTCAGATTATATCGAAGAATATGAACCACAAAAGTGGTCATTTCTCTATACTGGCGAAGAATCTACAAAGCGTCCAGCAATTGCGCGGCATTTAAAAAAGCTGAAAAATCTACATTTGGAGGGCAAAATACTTATTACAACCAATAGAGAGAGAACGAAGCATCTTGAAGGCAACTTTGATGGGATCTTATTTATGAAAGTACCGTTTGGACCATATCCAAAAGAGCTCGATGGAACTTACCCCATTGGTCAATCTGAGGTGCCGGCGCTTGACTATGCGTCAAAAAGGTCTGCCCTTTACAACCTAATTGAGCTTATAAAATCTAAAAAATTCAAAGCAACTTTTGCTTACGATGATAAATGGGAGGACGAGCTTTTGTACCAATTGTGCGAGTGCTCAGATCTTTTACCGCTATAAGGTGTGTTACGTGAAGAGGCAATTTGAAGTTATAAAGCGAGATGGCGCGGCTCGCGTTGGAAAACTCAACTTATTCGGTAAGGTTGTTACTACTCCGTATATGCTCAAGACAAAAGAAGAGCTCGAATTAGTGAAGGAGCAGATCGGCGAAAACGGTGAGTTGAAGATAGAATTGGTAGACGATTTTGAAAAGATAGCTCAGGAAATAAGCGCTGATGTAGTTATACTCGGTGGCGCCGTACGACTCGAAAAAAATGCAAGGAACCTCTCAAAGGCTTTAACTACAGTGCGAGACGTCATAAATGCAGATGCCGCGCTTTATGCTCCGGTTCTTGCGACTCCAGAAAACGTCAGCCTGCTCGTCTATGCAGGAGTTGACATTGTTGACTTCGTGCTAGCCGAAGTCAAAGCCAATGAAGGGCTTTTTCTGTGTGAAGATGGCGAGGAGGTCTTTGAAGACGCGCAGTTACCATATTGCATCTGTGATGCGTGCAAGCACGCAAATGAGTTTAAGAACCTCTCGTTCAAGAAGCGAGTCGAGATCGCGTCACAACACAATAGAAACGCCCTCCAAATTGAGCTCTACAAAGCACGTGCCAGAATAACTCGTGGAACTCTAAGGGAGCTTGTTGAAGGGAGGTGTAGAGCATCTGCAACTCTCACTGCACTTTTGAGGCTTTACGATGAGAACTACAATTACTTTGAAAAAAGGGCACCAATAGTAAGAACTTCCAGGATGCTCGCCTGTGCGCAGGAGTCGATGAACAGGAGTGAGATAAAGCGCTTCAATGAGCGAGTGGTTTCGAGGCTAAAACAGCGCCATGGTGTTTTGCTGTTATTGCCCTGTTCAGCTAAAAAACCATACTCACGTTCAATGTCTCATAAAGTGATACTCTCAAGTATATGGAAGTCAAGACACTCAATAAATGAAGCGATTATTTCATCGCCTGTTGGGGTGGTTCCGCGGAGTCTTGAGCATATTTATCCTCCATCAAATTACGACGTTCCTGTTACGGGCACGTGGACTTGCGACGAAACACAGTGGGTGAGTTCTCGACTGAGCGCGTACCTAAAAGTTAATTCATTTGACGTTGTTCTGGCTCACGTCAGTGGCCCATATAAAAATGTTTGCGACGAGGCTGCATCTTCACTCGGGATTGATATCACATACACAGCTGTAGGTGAAGATGTCCTCTCACCAGCGTCGTTAAACAACGTAAAAGAGATAACTGAAGGATTTATAAAAGAATATAATCCGCCTAAGAGAGATTTGCGGTTTGATTACGTTAGAGATACCGTAGATTATCAGTTTGGAAAGGGGGTGTCTGATTTTATTTTTTCGGATCACCCGAAAGTTGGGGGAATATTTCCGACGTATCACGTGTCGCACTACGGTATACGAATAGCGACTATGGTGAAACCTTATGGAACGGTCACGCTTACGATTCCAGGTGCAAGAAAGTATCTTGAGCATTTCGATGGTCATTACTGCGTTTATATAGACGATTTTACCCCTAAAGGTACGGTCTTCGCAGTCGGCGTTCTAAGCGCAGATCCAATCATAAGACCTTATGATGAGGTAATTATTCTAAATAATACGGTAGTGTCTGTAGGGAGGGCAGTCATGAGCGGGTGGGAGATGCAATCATCCACTAGAGGCGGTGCAGTAATTACGAGGCACGTAGAGATGCGATGAAGCACACAAAATTCACAGACGGATCAAAGGCATTGAGAGCTTTTGAATACAAAAAGAAGTCTCACCGCAAAGGCCGAGATGTAATAGCGTGGACGGGCGTAGATCTATTAGACGGAGAACAAGTTCGTTCTCTTACTGTCATATTGAGGACAAAGGGCTGTTATTGGGCACGACGTGAGGGCTGCACGATGTGCGGTTATATTTATGATGCGGACGCGAGCTCGTGCGACGAAGACATCAAAAAACAGTTTGATGCTGTTTTAAATCGCTATGGTAAAAATTTTGGAATTATTAAGCTTTTCACTTCGGGCAGTTTTCTTGACGTCGATGAGGTATCTGCTGAAGTGAGAAACTACATACTTAATGCGCTAAGCAACGTGCCAAAAGTCATTATGGAAACGCGCCCTGAGTTTGTCACGGATGAGACTTGCGAGGAAATGTCAACAATCCTAAACAGAGCAGAAGTTGCTATAGGACTTGAAACCTCTAATGACTTGATACGAAATAGCTGTATAAACAAAGGATTTACCTTTAACGACTTTGTTAAAGCATCAAAAATGGCCTCATCACATGATACAACAGTTAAGGCATACTTATTATTGAAACCACCGAGCTTAACGGAGAGGCAAGCATTGGACGACGCAGTAACCTCAATAAAGGATACAACGAGATATGCTAATACAATTTCACTGAATTTGTGCAATGTGCAAAAAGGGACGCACGTTGAGGAGCTTTGGAGAAGGAAATTGTATAGGCCTCCCTGGCTATGGACCGCGGTTGAAGTGCTTATACGAACGGCAGGAATAACCACAATCATCTGCGATCCAGTAGCAGCTGGAACGCCACGTGGCCCCCATAACTGTGGCAAATGCGATGATGAAGTGATCCGTGAAATACGAGAGTACTCCCTTACTCAAGATGAGATGGTTTTTAAAGCGGATTGTAATGATAAAAGTGTGTGGGAATTCGTTTTGAAATTTGAGCACTTCACCTATGGTGCGCCACTTGTCCTTTGAACTATAACATGACAAATTTTGTTAAGAGGTTCGGTCACTGAAATTTATAGCCTGGGGAAATATTCAGACGAAAATGATAATTGCTTACGTCTTGATGCAACAATGATTTATTTGATCTAATTCAAGAGGTTGCCCTTGGTGAACTCAGTGGCCAATGTTTTATTATCACATTTCACCTGCTAGACAATTGCTTCAGTTAGTCACGTCCACCATTTACATTGCTCGTACAACGCGTCATAAATTTTTGAAATCATAAAGTACTAGTATGCGCATCTTTGCATCCCGAACGAGTTTATCTTTATCGTAGCAGTCATTGCGTTCAGTTTTAATCAGCTTAAATATTACTATTGTTTGTTAGCAGAGTATTATCGCTGCTCAACAATTTATCATAACAAAGTCTATGGAGCGTCAATATGAGAAAGACCCTTTTTAAATCTGGTTGCGGCAACAGATGGACTTACGCCGAATGCTAATTTGTCCAGATTAAAGAGATAAACATTAAAATTAATTCTCTCTTCGTTTCGTTTCCCTTAAGCCTTATATACCTATTTTGTCAATTATGAGTAGAGTAATTTCAATGACAAAACCTAATAATCTTTTGTGGCTTGCAATCGCATTTCTCATACTCGCTGTAGTATTCTATATTCTTGGATTCGGAGTAGTAAGTGGTATTTCGCTCGACACAGTGAGAATTCCCGTTACTTTATTTATCGTCCTCTTTGTAATATTATTTTTAGCAAGCCTGCTGTAAAGTCATTTAACAAGCGCTTAATCGAACGCATCTCTGAACTTATGAACCTGCTCTCTGGACCCAATAACGACGATGATCGAATTTTCTGGTATCATCTGATTTGGATCGGGGTTTGCAATAAAATGTTCACCATATTTTATCCCAAGTACCGTGCACCCTGTACGTGATCGTATTCTCAGATTGGCGATACTCTTTCCAGCAACAGACGGTCCAACTTGAAGTTCTACGAGTTTAAGACCCTCTGAAAGCAGTATCTCCCGTTCGTATTTCGCGGTGTACTCCGGCTCTATAAACTTTGTTAGCATTTGTCCAGCTACAACAGACTGAGAAAGAACATAATCCGCTCCTGCTCTATAAAGCCGGTCAACAGAGAGAGGAGTTACCGCCCGACATATGATATCAATGTTAGAATTTAACTTTCTCGCGACAAGGGTTGTGTAAATACTATCCATATCATTATTTAGGGCAACTATCAGTGTAGACGCTTCTGATATTCCAGCTTCTTTCAAGACATTTCTATCCGTCGAAGTTCCTATTATATCTCCCTTTTTTCTATCTATTACGACCAGGTGTTCGATGCCTTTTGATCGAAGAACTTTTGATACTCGCTTTCCTACATCTCCAAAGCCAGCAAGTATATAGTGTCCTAGTATCGCACAGGATGTCCCATCAACACGACAGATTGAGAGTTCTTTTGCGGCATCAAGCTGTTTTTTTGTGCCCATTAGTATGAGCACCGAATTTTCCGTTATGACCTCATTCGGACTGGGGTTAAGGTTAAGGGTGGACCCCTTCCAGAGTCCCACAACGGTGGCCCCTGTCCTTTCTCGTAGCTTCGCATTAGCTATTGACGTATCGTTGAGTCCACTTTCGGGATGGACTGACAGTTCGACGAGCCTTAAATTTCCTATAAGTGGTGTTGAGCTCGCGAGCTGGTGCGTTATCGGCATTGCCGCCCTTCTTCCGATGTCGATACCTAGCAGTTGCTTCGGTGATATTACTTTATTTGCTCCCGCATATCTGAGATAGATAGCATTTGACATATCTTCAACGAGGCCAATGATGTCTGCTTTGGTAAGGTACCGTGCGATTAGCGCCGTAGTAGCGTTTTCCTCATCTCCTCGATTCAGAATTACTTTTCTCGCGGCTTCTATCCGCCCATTTTTAAGGGTTGTTTCCTCATCGTGGACACCTAGTATGCACGGTATCCTCTTCTCAACAAGCTCCTTTATGATGTCTTTATCGTGATCGATAATTAAAAATGGTATTTGCAGCTCTTCAAATTGGTTTACTAGGCTTTCCACCATAGAGTTGTAGCCAATAATTAACACGTGATCCTTAAGTTTAGACTTCATAGGCAAAGTTTCACTGATACTCTGTGCAATCGGAGCGACGACGAGAGGAATTAAAATCGCAAAAAAGAGCACTATTCCTGTTAGAGACACAATTATCACGAAAATTCTACCTACATTTGTTACAAATCCAATGTCTCCAAAACCCAAAGTCACCATAGTAGTTACAACCCAATATAGGGCGTCTACAAGGCTGTAAGATTTGTGTTCAAAGGTGTGCATGATATAAAGAAATGCAAGGCAATAAACAACAACAAGAGTTATTGCGACGGCTATAAAAATAAGGAGAGACTTTCTTATTGGCTTAATTTTAAACACCTTTCTAACGGCAGACGCACAGCAACTCGAATGAACAACTTATATATTCGAGACTAGCGTATAAATATTTGACAGGTTTATATGAATATCTAGCTTCAAAGTGGAATAGTTGGTATCAGAAAGCTCATAATTAACTCACGTAGTTTTTGATTTCTATGCATGTCGAAGATGTAATTGGATCGATCAGAGCGCATCATAATTGGCTTAGTAATGCACTTCCTATGATAGCAAGTGAAAATATCACGAGTCCGACAGTCCGTAGAGTTATAGCAACAGACTTCGCACATAGGTATGCTGAGGGTTCTGTTGGAAATCGCTTGTATCAGGGCTGCAAGTACATCGATGAAGTGGAACAAAAAGCTATCGATCTTGCAACAGAGCTGTTCAAAGCTGAACACGTTAATGTGCAGCCCATTTCTGGCGTGAACGCCAATATCGCTGCATTTTTTGCGCTTTCGAATCGAAACGATTCATTGATGGCACTCGACACTTCTCACGGAGGGCATATAAGCCACGGCACAAAATCAGTCGCAGGTATACGTCATCTAAAGATTGTGAAACATCCATTCGACTATGAGACAATGAATATTGATGTTGACTCTATGATTGCTACTATATATGAAAAAAAACCTAAAATCATACTATTTGGCGCAAGCCTTTTCCTTTTTCCACATCCCGTAGCAGAGGCACGTCAAGCTGCAAATGACATTGGCGCAAAAATAGTTTACGATTCAGCGCATGTCCTTGGGCTTATTGCAGGAGGACAGTTTCAAGACCCGCTCAAAGAGGGTGCTGATGTTGTAACTGGCTCTACACACAAAACGCTGCCTGGGCCTCAAGGAGGGATAATATTTTGCACCAGTGAGTTAGCCGATACAATTGATCGTGCGGTATTCCCTGGTACAGTAAGTAACCATCACCTACACCATGTAGCTGGACTAGCGATAACGCTAGCAGAAATGCTTGAATTTGGAAAGCAGTATGCAGACCAAATAGTGCGCAATTCAAAGGCGCTTGCGCAAAAACTTTATGACGATGATTTTAATGTACTGTGCCCTGACCAAGACTTTACACAATCGCATCAGGTAGTAATTGATGTGGAGTGCGCTAGTGATAAGGCAATAGCCCTCGAAAAAGCGAATATTATAGCAAATAAAAACCTGCTTCCGTGGGATGACCATAGTGCGCCTGAAAACCCTTCAGGAATAAGACTCGGAACACAAGAGCTCACCAGGCTAGGAATGAAGGAGTCAGAGATGAAGGTCGTAGCTTCCATAATTGAAAGAGTTCTAAACGGAGAAACACCCGAAAAGGTTAAAAAAGATGTGGTAGATTTTAGAACTGACTACCAGGAGGTCAAATACTGCTTCAGCCATGAACTCGGAGCTTACCAGTTCCCGGAATGGTAGATTATTTTGTGACGGAAGTGCAACTCTGATCGTTTTCGATATGGATGGCACGCTGATCGATGCTGAGACGATAGATGAGCTTGCCAAAGCGGCCAAAGTCGGAAATCGGGTAGCACGTATAACAAAGCAGGCGATGAGAGGCGAGATAGATTTTGAAGAGGCACTAAAAGAACGAGTGAAGCTTTTAAAAGGCCTTACTATAAGAGAAGTCAATGCCGTCATTCAAAAGATACCGCTAATGAATGGAGCCGAGCAGTTAATCATTGAACTCAAAAAGAGTTACAAGATCGCAATGGTTTCAGGAGGATTTACCATTGTAGCTGAAAAAATAGCCAAAAAGCTTGGCATTGACTGTACCATTGCTAATGAGCTAAAAATTGAGGAAGGGGTCTTGACGGGCGATGTATCAGGACCTCTTATGCGTCAAGACTCAAAAAAAGATGTATTAGAGGAGATTGCCATAAAAGAAGGTATCAGTACCAAAGATTGTATTGTTATAGGCGACGGGGCTAACGACATTTCGATGTTTAAAGCCGCTGGATTTTCAATAGCTTTTAATGCCAATCCAATTTTGAAGGATGCTTCAGACGTAGTTATTACAGAAAAAGACCTCAGGTTGATCCTTCCCGTATTGAAAGGAGAAAAATATGCTAAAAGATTTACAGGAAAAGAAAGCGTTGCTAAAGAAGGATGCCGAAGCCTCGAAACTTGAACGAAACCGGCTCAACTCGGAAGCAAGTCAATTTGCCACAAAACGGGATGAGCTAAATGCAAAAACCAGAGCACTTATTGACCAAGCACAACAATACAAAGACAAGCGCGATGAATACAATAAACTAGTTTCAGAAAACAAGGAGAAACGAGATAAGCTCAACGAAAAAGCGAATAATTTGCTTGCGAAAGCGGATCAGATAAAAAAGAAATACAAAGTAGCAGGAGGACTTTCATTAAGTGAGCTAAAACGTGAGATAGATCACCTTGAATTTAGACAGCAGACAGAAGTGCTCAGCACCGAAAAGGAGCGTGATCTTGTCGACAAGATCGCTCACCTGTGGGAGCAATATAAGCAGAAAAAAGTGGAACTCGAAAACAACACTGAACTTAGAGAGATGCTTGAAAATGCAAAACAACTGAGAGATGAGGCCAGCGAGCATCATACGCAAGTGACTATAAATGCTGAGCTTGCTCAGGAACACCACGACAATATGCTTACGAGCTTCAAAGAAGCTGATAAGATGAGGGTGGAGGCAGATGCGGCACACAAGGATTTCGTGCTAGTGCAAGAAATGGCAGACGAGCAGCATCATAAGTATATAAAGATGCAAAAAGAGCTAAGAGATTACGACAAAGTTATATTCAGTCTTTATAAAAAGTCTAAAGAGACTAAAGAGTCCCGCGAAAAAGTTGAGGTACTAAAGCGCGCTGAAGAGGTTTATGCTATGTTCAAAGAAGGGCAAAAACTAGAAACAGAGGATCTTTTGTTGCTTCAACGATCAGGACTATTATAGTAAATTTAATAAATTCCTCCTTTCAATAACTTTAATAATGATATTGGTCGTATGTATAGATCGCGATAACGATCTTGGTTCTAAAGCCAACATTCGAGGGCCGGTTATCGGTAGAACGGATAACGTAAACGCCGCTATTAAGTTGGGGCTGGCTGACCCGGAGGACTCTGATGTCAATACAATCTTCGAAGGCGTTCGAATTTATGACGACCTTAAATCGCAGGGAAAAGATGTCGAAATCGCTTCAGTTTCCGGGAGTTCGGATGTAGGATTAAAATCCGATCAAAACTTGTCAGAACAGCTCGACTCAGTTCTCGATAAAGTCAGAGCTACCAATGCGATTATAGTTACTGATGGTGCTGAAGATGAATATGTCCTTCCCATAATACAGTCGCGCATACATATTAACAGCGTCAGGCGTGTCGTAATCAAGCAATCTGAGAGCCTTGAAAGCACATATTACATAATTAAAAAACTGTTTGATGATCCTAAAATTGCGAACACCTTCTTTATACCCATAGGGCTTACCCTGATCCTATATGCCATATTTTCGTTTGCTCAACATCCTGAAGGAGCCATTATAGTTATAAGCGCATTTATAGGGATTTATCTCCTCTTTAGGGGGCTCGGCC
This sequence comes from uncultured Methanomicrobia archaeon, assembly GCA_964557335.1. Lineage (GTDB taxonomy): Archaea > Halobacteriota > Bog-38 > Methanoflorentales > Methanoflorentaceae > DASPRZ01. The sequence goes on from CAZKZX010000004.1 coordinate 9,580, forward strand.
TGAATGATGTTCTTGAAAGCATCGTTCAGAGTGTAAAGTCCTCATTCTACGGCGGAAACATATCATTCATAACGTACGTAGTCGCGATAGCACTAGGCATCATCGGTACAGCCCAGGGAATCATAACAGCGTTCAGCATCGACATATTGAATTACGGCGGAGTGTTAAGCGCTGCGGTTTACATAAACACGTCAATCTGGTGGTACGTTGCTGCTGGCATAATTGCCAGCTTCGGGCGCATTTTGGATGCATATCTTGGAGAAGAAAAACGTGTGTCGAGGTACTGGGAATTTCCCTTTTTCTTTTTTGCTACTGGCCTTGTGTTATGGAGCTCAAGCATACTTATACTTGCACTTGGCAGGAAACCTGTACCTGTAGTCGGCCCCGCAGATGTTCTCATCGTAAAGATGTCGCGCAGCGTTGAAATTGTTACGAGCTTTCAGCTTTTGATGTTTTCTGTGGCCGGGGCAATTGTCGTTGCGTTAACCGGAATCGCAATCTCCTCACTAATAAAAAGAGGGCAAAAAAAATTTCAGTTAGAAGCTTAGGCGATGCCAACTATGAAGTTTTGAACGCGTCGCCCATGCGAATCAAAAGCGATTTTCAGCCATAAGTGAAATCTAGGTTACAACATTAACTTCTTACGTCGCCACCATAGTAATTTAATTCTTTACAGATGCCGATTATGTCGCTTAGTATAGCACTTGCAGTTTCTATGGAACCCGCTCCCTTTCCAGTTATGGTGATCTCTCCAGCGTTATCGGTCGTGATCGATGCCGCGTTTAAAGTACCACCTACCGAAAGCGGGTGCTCCCCTGGAACCATCATGGGTGAGACTTTAAGCCCCTTTACATCACCTATCAGCTTAACGGAATAAGCTCTTTCTTTTGCGAGTCTCAGAGCATCAGCGGTAATCTTTGTGATACCAGTGATATTCACGTCTTCAAAGGTCACATCCTGTTCAAATACTGAATTCGCCAGAATAATAACTTTACAAGCTGTATCTATTCCCATCACGTCGTACGTGGGATCCGCTTCGGCTATGCCCATATCTTGCGCTTCTGATAACACATGATCGTAATCTAACCCTTCTTCTGTCATTCTCGTAAGTATATAATTGCACGTGCCGTTGAATACCCCGACAATGTTGAGTACTTTCGAACCAGTAAGGGTCTCTCGCACTAGATTTATTATAGGCATGGCTCCACCCACTGTTGCCTCATAACGCAACATTACCTTATAATCGCTCGCGAGCCTCATAAGTTCGTTAAATCTTTTAACAAGCGGTCCTTTATTCGAAGTAACAACATGTCGACCGTGCTTCAATGCCTCCCGAATATGCATTAAACCTGGCTCACCATCAATTATATTCGTAGGCGTGACCTCCACCGTTATGTCGTGATCAACGCGCGTTATAACGTCTAATGCATTTAAACTAGAGTTTGAAATTGGACGTCCAGCTTGCTTCCTGTTAAGCGTGTCATCTATATTAGGAGTTGTCGCAACGCCTTTTGAATCCGCTATAGCTGCGACCTCTATAAACGGGACCTCCCTTACAATCTTAGCTACTCCCTGACCAACAGCACCAAAACCGATTATTGAAATTTTCACCGGTTCTTTGTGTTTCCACATTTACTGACCCCCAGCTCCGAGCCTATCGCCTATCGGCTCGATCATCAGCAGATCTTTTTTCTGCGCCGCACCTCTTAATATTCCAACAGCTTTTTTCAACTCTGTCGTTCCTGTAGCACTTATCGTAATCACAGCTGATGACGGGCCATCAATTTCAGGCATAGCAAGCGATAGATCCTGCACCTCTGCATACCCGGTGCGGTCTATATGATCGATTGTATCAGTCAAGTCAGTGTGGATTATATGGCCTATTAGCAGTATGCTCACTGCCTCTCGAAGTCTTATTTTTCCCATACGCACAATTGTCGCGCCGCTTCCTTCAAGCTTCTTGCGAAGATCATCAAGCCTTTTTTCTTCCATCTCAAAAACCACAAAGACCGGAATCGTATTTCTGAAGGTTTTCTCGTCGTGGTGATGAATGACGCTTATGATATTGCCTCCAAGATCCGATATAGGGGCTAAGACGTGAACGAGTTGTCCAGGCGTATCTTTTAGCTCCAAGTCCATAGAAATTCTCATCTTCTCACTCCAGACCTTGCATTATATTAATATGATTAAAGTAATAACCCTTTTCAATTGATAAAAATGTCCGACTATGAAAGTCTCTTGAAGATACTTAAGCGGCGCCGCTCAGTTAGAGCGTATAAAGAAGAAGATATAAGCGATTACGATTTAAATAAGCTATTTGAAGCGGCACTGTCCGCCCCCTCAGCCGGAAACCTCCAAGCACGCGAGTTTATTATAGTCAGAGATGTTAACACGAAACATCAACTTGCTGAAGCTGCTCTAGGGCAGTTCTTTATAGCAAAAGCCCCGATAGTGCTTGTTGGGTGTGCAAATATTGGTCGTTCGAGTCGAAATTACGGCGACAGGGGACAGCTCTATGCCGTTCAAGACGTCACCATAGCAGCCTCATACATTCAGCTCGCAGCAGAGAGCATGGGGCTCTCAACCTGCTGGATTGGGGCTTTCTATGAAGAGCGAGTGAGGGAATTGTTGGAACTACCGCTCGACATAAGACCTGTTTTGATGCTCCCAGTCGGATATCCTAACGAGACCCCACCGCCAACAATAAGGATGGATATCACGAGATTTACGCACAAAGAACGATGGAGCTAGATTATCGACCTGAGATACGAAAAGCGATGAGCCACATATTGCGGTAAAAATATTAACATTCTCAAGCTTTAATGACTAGTTGAGATAATCTAACAGAGATCTAACTGACCATGAACGAAGTAGTTGTAGATGCATGCGGAGAGATAATAGACGGAATTCTGGCTGGTAATATTACGCGGCAAACCCTTCAAAATGCAAAGATCGATATATCAAGGCGTTTCGGATTATCCGGCCTCCTAAGCAACTCTCAAATTTACAGCGCAGCAGATCCCCATCAACAAAAACTGCTTCAGGAGGTTCTCCAAAAGAAACCAGTAAGAACTGCTTCAGGAGTGGCTGTAATTGCGGTTATGACTTCGCCATATCCGTGCCCACACGGACGGTGTGTTCCTTGCCCCGGTGGGCCACCTTTCAATACCCCTCAAAGTTACACAGGACTTGAACCAGCTGCGAAGAGAGGCATACAGCATGAATTTGACCCGTATAAACAAGTAAGAGGGCGACTTGATCAACTGCGGCAGATCGGACATCCCATAGATAAAGCAGAGTTAATTGTCATGGGTGGCACATTTACTGCAAGACCACTTGATTACCAAGAGTGGTTTATACGGCGATGTTTGGAAGCCATGAATGATTTTCCAAACGAACATGCGTCAGGATTTCGATTCTTAGAGAATGTAATTACACAAAATGAATCAGCTAAAGTAAGAAACGTTGGGATAACATTTGAGACCCGTCCCGATTTTTCTCAGCTTCGCCACGTAGATCGGATGCTCGCGCTTGGGGGTACTAAAGTCGAACTTGGAGTCCAGAGCATCTACGATTCTGTGCTTGAAAAAATAAATAGGGGTCACACTGTAGCTGCCTCAATAGAAGCAAACAAATCTTGTCGCGATAGCGGTCTGAAGGTCGGATTCCACATAATGCCTGGTCTACCTGGTTCAGACCTTGATTTAGACCTTAACATGTTTGCGACCTTATTTAGAGACGAACAATTCTGCCCTGATTATCTCAAGATCTACCCCACGCTCATTACCGAGGGAACGAAGTTACATGAGTTGTGGGCAATGCGGGAGTATAAGCAGCTTGAACTAAAAGATGCAGTCGAGTTGATCGCAAACGTGAAATCAATACTGCCGAAATGGGTTAGGCTGCAAAGAGTTCACAGAGATATACCGGCACATCAGATTGTATCAGGAGTTAAAAAGGGGAACTTAAGGGAGCTCGCACGCGCCCGGCTCGCCGAACTGGGTGGCCTTTGCCAATGTATTCGGTGCAGGGAGGTCGGACTTAAGAATATAAAAAAAGTAGATGCAATAGAATTAAATGTATTAAAATATCGAGCAAGCGGTGGACTTGAATATTTTATCTCATTTGACGGCATAAACAACAATTCTACGGCCTTAATCGGTTTTACACGTTTAAGGTTTCCTTATCAACCACATAGATCAGAAATCGACTGCAACACAGCACTAATACGTGAACTTCATGTGTACGGAGGCATGGTAAAGCTCGGCGAAGAACCTAACGGGCGATGGCAGCATCGGGGTTTTGGATCAAAGCTGCTTCGTAAAGCTGAAGAAATAGCGATTGATACAGGAAAAGATAAATTATGTATAACAAGTGCGGTAGGAGTCAGAGCGTATTATAGAAAATGTGGCTTTGAACTTGAAGGACCATATATGACTAAGTCTTTGAAATAGTTAAAGTAAACATTTTCTTAGATTATATAAAAAAAAGCCAAGCTTTACGGTTATTCAAGGTTGTTGGGATTGTAAATCATTTAGAAATAATTTTACAGTTTTTTAAGAAAATAACTTTAAGTTGATGACGCTCAAGTGACAAACTATGATGGAAAAATATGGCAAAGATGAGGGTATCCAAACGGTAACGACAGAAAGCGGATTAAAGTTTGATTATTACTACTCAATCGTTAATGAAGATGCATTTGATAGATATTCAAACTTTATTTATTTAGTTATCAAAAGAATCAATGAGTCAAACAAAACAATAAGGAGGGCTTATCTTGTGCCATTTACGCTGCTTGATGAATTTTTTAAATCGGTAAACCTTCCAGGAGAGAGATTAGTTCACGTTGAGCCGATAACTTTGGATATGGTAGCTTTAATAAAACAAGACCTAAGACAAGATCACACGCCAGCTCAAGAATAAATCAGGGGGTACTCCTAATAATTTACTTGGTTTCTGTCAAGATACTCAATGATCTGAGGCATCATCTCTGCCAGTGACAGTGTTACACGAGATATTACAAAACGATCGAGTGCCTTAGCGGCGTCTTCCCCTAAACTTTCACTTAAAATTTTTAAGTCTCTGATTATGTCATTCCTTATGGATTCTATAAAATTCTCAGAATGATCAGCTCCCTGTTGGCCCATATTTAACACTAATCAATAGTGCTTATAAAGTTGTTCCCGGGATTGCTCACTTTTTTCAAATTATTAATGGTGGTCAAAACTTATTTATACGTCAGTTTAGAATCAATAAATGGCATTAGTCTCTTCTACAGGAGGTTATAACATCGGCGGCAAGCGCGCTTTAGCTTCAATGACTCTAATAGCACTCATGCTAACCTTGATCTCACTGACAAGTTCATTCGCTCAATCACCTATTCAAAGCGCTGCATCGCCTGTGGCATCTCCAACACCGACCCCCTCGATTACAGTGTCTCCAACTGCTGTTGTCACAACGACTCCGTCACCCACACCAACTGGCACACCGACTCCAACATCGACAAGTGTCGTGACCAATATCCCAACTAATGTACCGACACCATCAGCACCTCCAGCTGCATCTGAGTAGGCTCAACCTCAATTGCTCGCAGCAAATCCGACGCTTACCGGTGCGTTAATTGTAGGCCTTATAGCCGTAGCACTGATGATAGGTATTTACTACACGACGAGGAGGATGTAACCCATGACAATGCCGCTCAGACGCCACAGTGCTCTCACTGAGGATGAAGTGCTGAGCAAAATGTTGGAACTTGATTTAAAGAAGGTGGAAATGCGCCATGAACGTCACGTTTGGCACATAAAATCAATGTGGAGTGGACTTACTGGGTTGCTCATTGCGGTCTATATAACTATAACGGCGCAGTATTTATGGGGCAATAAATTGTTTGTTCAGGATTATAACTACATGATTATTGCTGGGATGCTCCTTCTCTCCATAGCCTTTAGCTACGGTATGATGTGGATCGGAGTAATAAGGGAGTATAAAAAATTTGAGCGCATAATTAACGACAGGATTGATTACTATGATAATCTCTTAAGAGATGGAAAAAAAGTCGCTTTGTTCAATCGATGAAATTAGAACCTCTTTCTAGAGTCTGTCTCGTTCCAATCTGTATACATCACTTCATCATAGTCAAACTCACCAAAGCCTTCCTTAGTATTTCTTTTATGGGAGTCGTACTTGATTAAAAACGCGCCTTTAATTAAAATTACCCCAATTATGATAAACAGCACTGCTATGATGACAACAGTGGGGATATAACCGATGACATCAAGGATGATGCCAAGCAACCCGAAATACCACGCTAAAACCGTAGCCCCAGCGACCAAGAGGATTATTCCTGCAATATACACTAAAAAGGGGCCAACTCTAATAAGATATCACCCAGTTATCGTTTTGATACGCCCTTTAATATCTCTAAAAGTTCACTTGTACCCTTTATCTTTATTGGCCCGTAGACAAAATCCAACAGGACCGCATGACCCTTTTGACCTATAGCCACAGCTGGACTTCCTCGAACTTGTATCTCTACAGTCAACCCCTCTTTATCAAGCTCTCGCGCTATAAATCCGAGCTCCTTAATAGCATTCAATGCAGTTGAGATCATTCTATCAAGTCTATAACGGTTAACTCAACCGAGGATACTTCTAAATTGCTGAACGAGGTGCCCTAGATTTTCCGGCTCGAGTATATTAATCGCTAACGTGCTGCCTTCATCCTCAACTTTTACTTCGATCGTCGGTTCATCTTTGACTTTTAACACAAGCTTTATGTCATTTTCATAGACAATTTGGAGGTACTGCTTGCTCGACTTAATAATATCCTTTATCCTGTCAGGACTTATCATTTCGGATGCCATAATGTCTCACCTTAAACATTACTATGATTATACATAAATGTACTAGTTAATTCACATAATTAAGTCATGTGTTGAAGAGGTACGACGCTTAACACTCACCAGAGTTTGAATATGTCAATCAATTCATTTACCTTTTATCGTACGTTTCTTCCAAAACTTGGCGAACTCACTGATCCAGTCGTTCTGTCCTTTGATAATACCAGCTTTATAAAAACTTACAAGAACAAATGGAACGCGATGCCCTATAACTTCATACACAGCGGTAACTTCTTCTCACAGCCCTATACAAGAAATCCTGCATTAAGGACAAGAGAGCGAGTACTACTACTTCAAGAGAGAATCAACAACGACAAGACCCAAGGGCTAATGACACTAAACATCCCGGCTTCTTACGATCTAGCAACCCCTTACTGGCTACAATCTGAGTACGAGCGCATCAAAGCACTTAATAACAGTTTTAGTGCAGCACTGTGGGCGAAAGGTGCAGCCAAACGGCCCAAGTTGTTATACGCAGGTTATGAAGTAGGCACATACGAAGATGCCCTGTACATCTTCCATAAATCTTTAAAATCTGATCTTAGATGTTTATCTGGAGGGTTTGGTCTCTTCACTCGGTCCATGAAATATCGGTCGCTTGATAGGTTGAAGCAATTTGAGGTGTTAGCAGCTTTCAATACCGTTATAAATGAATTTGATGATGCTAAGTTTCACGCATCAGGTGGAAGCTCCATAAATGTCCTTGAGCTGTTGGCGTATTCAAACGTAGCATCAGCAGACGGCTCTAGCGCAGTTCTTTCCGGACTTGCTTACGGTTCAGTAATCAGCAAAAGCGGAAAGGCAACGAGAGTCAATAGAATTGAAAATTGGAAATGTGGTTGTGAATTTTGTACTAGCTATAGACGGCCTTTAAATGAGCTCAAGGCATCAGCTGAGGCTAGGGTCAGACATAATATCAACGTAGTGCGGGATTCTGAAAACGAAATAAATCAGGCGTTAAGAGATAACACAATAGAGGAGCTCACAGAAAATCGTTTAAAAACCTACAACAACAACGATCTATGGAAGTGTTTTGAGATAATAAAAAGAAAGAGACCAAGGGTGTAGGGAGCTTGTTAAAGGCTATAATGTTCGACTGGGATGGAACGCTTTACGACTCGGTAATGCTTAACTATAAAAGTTACCTTGCGGTCATGAAAGCATTTGACCTCCCGCAGATCACACTAGACGAATTTAGAGCAAAAGCGCGTCCGAACTATCACGAGTTCTACTTGTTACTAGGCATAGAACGTGAAGACTGGGAAACCGCTGATCGCGTCTGGATGGATTATTACACGCAAAATAAGCCAGCGTGTAATCTGTTTAATGGCGCTGTTAGTGCGTTGACACGGATGAAGAGGATGCGCTTAAAAATTGGATTGGTATCCAGCGGTTCAAGAGCGAGAGTTACGCCAGAACTATGCAATCAGGGGCTTTATGACATGCTCGACATAATGGTGTTCGGGGATGACGTAGAATTCGAAAAGGGAAAACCTGAGCCTGATACGCTAATATTAGCAATAAAGAAGGTTTACTTAAAGCCGCACCACGTGCTGTATGTCGGAGACATGGCGGAGGATGTGCAAATGGGGAAAAAAGCGGGAACAAAGACTGCAGCGGTTCTTTCGGGCTTTGCAACCTTTGAAAGGTTGAAGCAGACGGATCCAGACGTAATCGTAGGTGATGTAACCTATCTTCCAGAGGCGATAAAAAAATATGTTTGATAATTAGAGGCTGATGATTGGGGCATCAGCCTCTAATTATCACTCCACTCTGACGTGCGATTTTTTCTCTTCAGGTTCAATCCTGTTGAGCTTCACCTCGAGGACCCCATTTTTGTACGTCGCCACAGCGCTCTGTGCGTCAACCTGTGCTGGAAGTTCGATGCTTTCCGAATAGCTTCTTAGGTCATTTTTAGCGTTGATATCAAGTCTATTCGGCGTGGCGTCAACCCGAATGTCCTCCTTTGATACGCCAGGCATTTCGGCTATAACGCAGATTTGATTCTCCGTTTCTATGACGTCTACAAGCGGTTTCCGGTCTTCCTCCATGCGTACTTTCCTACCAAAAGGTTGAACATTGCCGAACTCCCTTACTTCAGGTTCCTCACCTGGGTGTTGTGTCACCGAAAACCCATATATAAAGGGTCGGAATTCCTCGCCTTTCTGCATGTCATTCAGCATGCGCTCCATGATCTCGTCAATATCAAAATTGGGTCCGAAGAAGTCGTCGAAAAAACTTCTCCTCTTTCTAACCATTTCATTAACCTCCTTTTGCTTTTTGCAGCTTTACAACTCACTCGTGAGTTATTACGCATAACCTGCGTATTCGGGTTTTGCCATCTCCTCCCGTGGCACCTCCTCCTCAGTAACTGAGAACCGTGCAAATTCACTGGCAATCTTCTCGTACTGCTTCAGCACATCTCGTGAAGCTGTTGGTTTCACACGATTAATAGCTGCATACAACTGATCGCGCGTTATTTTTATGCCCTTTACGTTTTCCATGACCTGTTCGATCGTCATGTTTGCACGTATGAAGTTTCTTAGGGCAAGCATCGCGGCCTCTCTGCATACCGTTTCGATGTCAGCCCCAACATATCCCTCCGTATCCTTTGCAAGTTGTTGTATGTCTACATCATCCGCGAGCGGTTTATCCTTGAGATGAATTTTAAATATCTGCTCGCGACTTGAGACGTTTGGTGGAGGGAGGTATACTAATCTATCAAGTCGTCCGGGTCTTAGGAGCGCGACATCTACCATATCTGGTCGATTTGTCGCACCAACGACCACCACATCCTTCAACTCCTCCAAACCATCAAGCTCGGTAAGGAGCTGACTCACAACTCTCTCAGTAACGTGCGAGTCAAATCCGACCCCCCTCGTAGGGGCTATAGCATCAATTTCATCGAAGAGTATTATCGTGGGAGCAGACTGTTTTGCTCGTCTGAACGTCTCTCTGACACCTTTTTCAGATTCGCCCACCCATTTACTCAGAAGTTCAGGGCCTTTTATACTGATGAAATTAGCTTCGCTCTCATTTGCTACCGCCTTTGCGAGCAGGGTTTTCCCTGTACCAGGAGGGCCAAACAGCAAAACTCCCTTAGGCGGCTTCGTATGGATGACTTCAAATGCTTCAGGATATTTTATGGGCCATTCGACTGCCTCTCTAAGCTCCAGCTTCGCCGCTTCGAGACCACCTACGTCTTCCCACTTCACATTAGGAGCCTCCACATAGACCTCCCGTAGCGCTGAGGGTTCGATGTTCTTCAGAACCTCGTAAAAATCTTCGGCGTCGACTTGCAGTTTATCAATGATCTCCTGCGGGATCTCGCTTTCGATGTCAATCTCGGGAAGAATATCCCTTAAAGCGTGCATTGCAGCTTCTTTACAGAGCATAGCAAGATCAGCTCCGACAAAGCCGTGGGTGATCTGCGCGAGATCCTCAAGTTTCACATCTTCAGAAAGCGGCATTCCTCTCGTATGAACGTGAAGAATCTGGAGTCTGCCCACCCTGTCAGGAACGCCTATCTCGATCTCTCGGTCGAAGCGTCCTCCTCGTCTCAACGCAGGATCGATTGCATCAGGCCTGTTCGTGGCTGCGATTACGACGACCTGTCCACGTGCCTCGAGCCCATCCATGAGGGCTAACAGCTGGGCCACAACCCGACGTTCGACCTCTCCTGTGACCTCACTTCTTTTCGGAGCGATAGCGTCTAGCTCATCAATGAAGATTATCGCAGGAGCGTTTTCAGATGCTTCCTTAAATATCTCCCGTAAATGCTGTTCGCTTTCGCCATAGAACTTGCTCATGATCTCGGGACCGCTGATATTAACGTAATATGCATCGGTCTCATTGGCGACGGCCTTGGCCATCAAGGTCTTTCCTGTTCCAGGAGGGCCGTGTAGCAGCACCCCCTTAGGAGGGTCGACCCCCAGCTTCTGAAACAGCTCAGGATGCCGCAACGGAAGCTCGATGATCTCTCGTACTAGCCCGAGTTCCCTCTTAAGCCCACCTATGTCTTCATAGGTTACACCTGAGCTGACTCTTTCTGCTCCGGCTGGTACTTTCTCCTTGAGTGCTATCTGTGTGTCTTTGCCGGCTATTACGACCCCTGACGGTTGCGTGGCTGTTATAACGAACGTAAGAGGGTTTCCTAACATTTCGACCCTTAAAGTTTCGCCCTTTTGGACCGGACGTCCCTCCAAATATCGTCTAAGATAGTCCTCTCCACCTACAATACGCACTGGTTGCGTGGGAGCAAGGGTGATCTTCGCAGCAGGATGAGCTTCAGCTCTCCTAACGACGACTTTTTCATCTATTCCAACACGTGCATTGCCTCTGATATTACCGTCTATTCTGATGATTCCAAGACCTCGGTCCTCATTGTACGCGGGCCAAACAACGGCGCTTGCCTTGCTTCTTCCCGCTATTTCAATTATGTCCCCGCTTACGAGACCGAGTTCTTTCATTGCATCCATATCGACACGGGCTATCCCGCGTCCCGCGTCTCTATGATATGCTTCAACTACCCGTAACGTTATTTCTTTAAGCATCTATCAATCTCTCCAATTCCTTCGTCCTTTTACAAAACGATGACTAATAACGTAGTTTCTTGCAAGTTTATTTGGCAAACCAATATTTATTGCCACCAACATTTTTAATTATCCCCTGTTTTTCAAGCCGTAACAAGTGTTCAACGATAAGTTGATGCGGCATCGCAAGCCCCTTAGAAAGCCGTTCCACTTCTTTGGGACCGGTCATCATGGCCACAAGGATATCAAAATCGACAAAGTCATTTGCTATCGTTCCTATCTTTCTTGCCCCCCGATCCATGACCTCTGTCATCGTTACTTGTACTCGTTTTTGTGCATACGAGAGCTCTCGACTTGCCCGCTTTAGCTGAGTAAGAGTTTCAGCAAGGTCAGTCAAGCTCCTCGTCTTCATCTGAATTTGATCCACTGAAGTGTGTCGTACTTTCTCAGGCTCCGTAGTATCAACTTCAATTGCTTCAGCGCCGTACGTAAACGGCGTTACCATGACTTCTAGCCTGAAGTTCTCTGCTATATGAAAGTACTTTCGGCGCCGTTCATCCACAAAGAATGCTATCAGGCCTGCCCTCTCAAGCATATTGAGATGACTTATTACCGCCTTCGGCGCTACGTGAAGCCTGTCTGAAATTTCCGTAACGTAAAACGGTCTGAGCGAGAGCAGTTTGAGGATATTTCGCCGATTTTCATTACCAAGTATATCTAGTATTTTAGCTTCGTCCATTTGCGTACCTCAACGACCGCGCATCCTTAGAGGATGTAATTATAAACTGATAACATAACACTAACTTTAAGTTAGTGTTAAAGATATATAAATATTTCTTGCGTTGGCACTGGTGAATCAACGGTTGGCAACCCTGGTGGATTCGCGGTTGGTGCGTCGGTTGGTTTCGCTAAAACAATTAGAAATGGTGATTTGTAATTATGAAAATATGTATTCAATTTGACGAAAACACAGAACGTGGGCAGGAAATGAAGAGAGATTGGGAAAGCGCAAAAGCAATTTTAGAGCAGGATTTTGAATATATTTATGGGGCGCCAACATCCCTTACTGATATAGAGGTATTTGACGGTTTGCTCTTCTGTTTCGATGGTGGTGCAAATGATGGTGCAGGACACGGTTTGCCAAATCTTTTGATGATGCGGATGTAGAAAAAATGTTGCAGAGATGTAATAAAGTGTGAGAGAGACTTTGTAATCGATAATCTAGAAACCTAATGCATATCAACCCGCCACCTATACCATACTTCAAAGATACGTTTGATAAGGACATATGCATCGGGCGGGTTCATAAGAGGTCTATCGGTTTC
>CAZKZX010000005.1:0-602 GCA_964557335.1 uncultured Methanomicrobia archaeon
GCTCAAACACCGAGTTGTTAGGACCGAAGTCGGTGATATCACCAAGTACGCAAATTGCATCGACAGGACCTGCTTTAAATAAAATTTGACTTATCCGTGAGTATTCACCGTGGCAATCTGAAAGAGCAAGAAATTTCATTGTTATCACCTAACGTTCGTTGAGTAACGTACTAACCCATAAGCATAAATCGTTTATCATTTATTGTTTTCTCCTGATCAATTAATGGTGACTCGTCCAACTTCCGGTAAGCTTATTCTGGCGCGCTAGCTTTCCCAGTTTCCGATCGACCTCTTTCGCTAGTGTCGATGGGCTCGCGCTTTCATAAGGTGTGCCTGGGAGAGGAATAAAATAGTGGGCGCGTATCGTGCCACCCTTTGATACAATTTGGTCAACAAGGTTGAGGGAATCCACTTGGTCTTCTTCGGTTTCAGTCGGAAGCGCGAAGATGAAATCCACTACTGGCTTCAAACCGTGGTCAAGGCATCTATCCAACGCCACTTCAATGTCATTTCTAGTATGCCCACGTTCCATCTCGTTAAGAACTATATCGCTTCCTGATTGTGCCCCGAAGTGAATAGACTCGTTTACGCACTTACTGCCT
>CAZKZX010000005.1:612-22195 GCA_964557335.1 uncultured Methanomicrobia archaeon
TACGAGCTCAAGTAGTTCATCACATATGAATTCCGGCCTGACCTCTGAAGGAAAAGTCCCAAAGTATACGTTGCCCTCTAGACATTCGAGGAGCTTTTTAATTTTCAAATAGTTAGCATGCCTGCCATCGGATCCATACGCAAAAGAGTTTGACGACACAAATCTAATATCTGTCAAGTACTGGCTATATTTTGAGATAATCTCCACGCTTCTGTGTCGCATTTTCCTGCCGAATAGTCTCGGTGTTTGGCAATACTTGCAACTGTACGGGCAACCTCTGCTTATTTCGATTGGCGACTTCAAATTCTTAAGAAAAGGAGGGAAATCATCAAGACGAACATGAGGACGCTTTTTCGTCACTTTGATTATACCGTTCTCTCTAAAAGCAATCCCCTTCACTGTCTTCAGCTGCCTGTTTTCAACAAGGGCCACGATAAGCTCGGGCAGGGTTTTCTCACCCTCACCGAGCACTACACAATGAAAGTATTCAAGCACTTCACGAGGCCTCGCGGATGGGTGTGGTCCTCCTGCGATAAATATTGACGTTGTATCAGCCTCTCTGACTTCTTGGTAGACTCGCTGAGCCTGAGCTGTTGCAAGGCTGTAAATCACTATTCCATCCTGTGGCCCCTTTGAAAATTTCACTTTTATGTTATTTATCGCTAAAGCCGCCTGAAGCGCAGCAAAGCTGAACATATTTTTTTTATCAAATCTAATCGTTACGCTTGCAGAGGAATTGGTGTAAAGCATGCTAAACAGAGAACGAAGGCAGTTATCCCTAACGCTACGCGCTTTAAGTCAAGCTTGGTTGTGTCATTTATCGGTTGTGGATGACCTCCCGCAGCAAACAGTAACGTAAAAAGGCCCCAAAACAGTAACATTTCTCCATTAAGGCCCCTAATTGAGTAGTATAATCCACTAAGGAGCATGAGAGGCGGCACAAGCGACGATATGTATCGTCCCTTATCACCAGAGAGGGCTCGTGCAATGTGACCTCCATCCAGTTGTCCGACAGGGAGTAAGTTGAGGCTTGTTACGAGCATACCAACCCAGCCCGCAAATGCGATAGGATGCATCGTCTCACTCGCTGTTGGCACCACTTTAGCGATGAGCTGGAAGAGGAGAGGTACTCCTATTGCCATGGTCTGTTCTCCTGGATGCACTAGTGTAACAGGGGGCAACGCAAGCCCTACCGCCGTAACGACTATCGATGCCAGAAGTCCTACAAGGGGCCCTGATACTCCGACGTCAAAGAGGCTTTTTCTATCCGGTATGGCCCCTTTGAGTTTTATCATAGCACCGAGCGTTCCGATAGGCGAGATAAACGGTAACGGAATGAAATAGGGCAAGCTGGCTTTCATTCCACGTCTTCGCGCCGTCAGATAGTGGGCAAGTTCGTGCGAGCCGAGAACGAACATTATGGCCATTGTAAATGGTAACCCTCTGAAGATTAGCAGGGGGTTGGTAAGCGGGTTAACGTTGTAGAAGAAGACTGCGCCTGAAATCATTGTTGTAAAAGCGGTAATGATAGCGAGCGCGACGTTGATGCTGACGTTCTCTTGCGCAGCTTTGAACGGCGTAGCGACAAGCACAAACTCGCCATACTCACGTCTCAGCTCCAAGTTATAGCCCTCTTGCGCAAAATCACGCCATAACGTCTTCTGAATCGTGGTGCTGTCAGCTAACGGGTCCCCAAAAAACGTTATCGCATCTCCCGTCTTTTTAACCTCATAGACGTGAAAGACGGTGCTGATTTTGTCGAGGCTTACTGCGACGGTCAACGTTCCACCTCAACGTAGCCCTCGTTAGCGTTAACACAAACCTTATCACCAGTTTTAATGGCGATTAGGGGATCAACTTCGAGGCTGTCAATAAGCGGTATGTCAGAGATGATTGCCCCCACTGCCACTATGGGTTCACAGGATTGATTGATAATAGCTGCTGGTGCTACCCCGTTCTCCTTGAGCTGATAGAGAACGTACGACCCTACAGTCGACCCTTTCCCGGTGGGAAACACAAAAACCTTTTCTGCGACAGAGCTGCCATAAAGCTCGTGACCGAACGCTACTATCACTCCGGTTTTTGCATCAACGTCTCCCAAAAACGAGATTGGTTCAGTTGTAGCAAGAGCTACGCCGTCGGCAATACCTCTTGATATGCTACGGCCATTTATTTTTCTTAACATCTGCCTGTTATGTAGTTAGTGTTTACTATTTTATATAATTAATATACATTGAGAGATAAAATACAATATCCCATCTTTTAACGTCTCTTGCGTGCTATTCGATTACTTGAATTTTGTGACGTAGAGTGGGAGTGTGCTCATTTCGAATGATAGTGCTGTCTGAGAAGCAGTAAGTTCCTACATTATACTTAAAGTTGTGCTTCATTTTTACGCTCATTATACCCATAAACACACATTTTTAACGAAGACTTCGGCCTGCCGGCTGTGCTGACTGTTTAATTACCGGTTCTTACCTCGATCCAACCGCCGCAAAGCCACAATTTCCCGTTTCACCGGTACAGTGGTATAATCTTTGCCCACGAACACTTACGTTAAAAGAACGTTCCTAAATAGTCATTGACTTTGATGCTTTGTTCAGGTTTTATGATCGATCCAGGGTGACGCTAAAAAGATATTCGTCTTTTGTAAACGTCTAACTTGCACGCAAAACGTTGCAGTGTGATTTTTCTTTCTCATTGGGGTAAGAGTTGCACTATACCACTAGTACATATAAATATAATTCACTCACAGCACGCGGCAGTTACGCAGTCGAGGGTGGTGCCAAAAATAGTGTGAGACTTACACAAGCTTGGACCGTACGCAAATGCCTTACCAGAATTTACCATCATCTTACGCCCTTCAAAAGCGGGCGAGACAATCATGCACGTATCGCAGATCACTTTGGCACCACTCTCTTCTATTGCCTTAACGGTGCGAGAGCACCTGCTTGCTACCTCCCGTGAGGTACATATCAAAAACGGCTTTTTGACCCGTTTACCTTCTAGCAGGTGCGCGATCTGATTGAGTTCAGCGTGAGAGAAGTGGGGGCAGCCGAGCGCCACGATCTCCGGTTCTTCAGATGAGTATACATCAAGAGCGTTACGTTCGACGTCAACTACGTCATCAGGCTTTTCAACTACCCTATTTACGTAATATAGTGCTACGGCGCCCGTCGCTGCCATACTCGCCCCAAGCGCTTTCAATTCGTCGTTCGTCGGGGGTGACATAAACGAGAACGACGGAACGTTTGATCGCACAAATTTCCCAACGACATACCCCAACGCCCCGTACTCAGCGCCCTTCAGTTCAAAATCGACGTTAATTACCACGTTGGGGACTCTGTTCTCGTCAAGATGATAGCCGTAGTGAGGGGTTTTTCCTGTTAACGCAGAGGCGAGGGCGCTCGGCCCGCCTTCACGGTTCGTCCGTGCCCCGAGCACCGAATTGGCATAAGACACTGCTGATGATTCTGACCAGCTGATGTGCGAACCTCTTAAAGGCGCACTTATGTAGTACGGCGTGCAGGTACATTGCGCGTCGATGCCGAGTCGTTCGTAGCTATCAATAATGTCCATCTGCTTGGCGTGAAACGCCTCAGAGATCCCGAGCTCTTTCCATCGAAACTTGTCCATACCCATGGGGTTGAGCGTCGTTGGGATAACCACGCGTCCGATAAGTTCTGATAAGTAGGCACGGCCTGCGTCGCCAATGGTCTTATACGACACCCCCGCGACTTGTGCGCTGTCAACGGGTATCAACCGGTCGGCGCCGTAGATGTCTCCTAATGCTACCAAAATTTCCATTGCCTTTTGCTTTGCCGTTCCACATTCACCGTTTAACGTGGCTTCTTCTTCGCGATTGAGGTACATTCTATTAATATATATTGAGCTAGTGCTATAAAAACAAGATCCAATCCGGAAATACAATTAGTCTCGAACTCTGTTGGATAAGCACATCTAATTATCGAACGGTCAAAATGATACGTGAATAGTTTCAACCTAAACTACTTCACTTGTCTTTATTTTGGACACAGAAATAAGCATCTGAGTAATATAATACAATGAATGATGTCACGCGGGGCTTGACGCATTTATGACGGATTTAAAATAGTAGTAATACGGTATGCTTCGATCGAAGCACTTGTGCACTTGCAGAGCCCTTTGCAATCACTTTACCATCACCGTCACGTTCTCCAAGGTATTTTGTGTAGTCACTGAAATATAGGAGTGAATTGCTATAAGTTGAAGCCGACACAGCAGGGAGGGAGCGCGTGTCACCAAGCGTTGCCTCACGTTACCTCTTTTTTGAATTATTATCTCTTAGATGTGCTCATGACTACGCTGCTGCTGTGCGAACCACTCACGTATGTATTCTTCACGGCGCTCATGGCCTCTCGAAACGGCATCCAAACCAACTCTCTACCTCCCGAACTAATGTGTTTTGCATCCCCACCGAAAACCAGCCTTATCAGCTCTCTAAATCCTAAAATCCGAATCTCTCCGATGCGAGCAAGTTGGAGATAAGTACCTCGTACGGTTAATGAATATCACGTAAAAAAAATTGACTTTATTTCAGCGTAATAGTGCGTAGGTAATATTGGCAGACGTGGCGCGATGATGAAGTTATTTCGCAGCATCAGCCTACAAAATTTAAATACAATGGCATAAGTGAATCTAAGTGAAGCTGATGGCTTACGCCATCAATAAAAAGGAATGACACAAAAAATGGTGCGCAGCCCACAAAATCGACCAAACGAGACATCGCCGAAAAGTTATTTTCGGCTAAAAAGAATCAATAATCGCAACTCTTTTATGGTCTTCCTTGGGTTATTACTTATAGGATTTAGCATTATTTTGTTATTTACTTAATGATGACCAAATCAACTAAAAGACCAAAGGGGCGGACTCCTCACAGTGGGGAGCACACATATAAGAGCACGAAAACAGCGTTAATTTTGATGGGTGCAGGGCTTTTATTAATCATTGTGGCATTACTTCATATGATGGGGTACGTTTAACCCAAAAAATGCTCTATAAACTCGATAAACGCTCATAAATGGAACCCCCACATGTCAAATGATCCACTAGAGTTCGTTGTGTGTTTTTACTATGATCATCGTTGTTAGGGTGAGGTCGAAGAGATTTGATCGTGTTTCCATAGCGTTGTTATGACAATCCATTAAATACAAGTTTTAGCTGTTAGTCAATTTGTTGTCAATAAGCTCTGCCTTGTGAAGAGACTCTATTTTTAGAGATTCTTCCAGTTTGAATTGCTCTTACATTAAACCTTTTATCTAAGACTCTATGTGTTGGTTATATTTTCGTAATCCCGCACCTTTCTATTCCAGCAATTCGCTTATTTTAACGTAAACACGCCCCACATGTAACGAGCAATTACCAACTGTTACGAACATAAAGACTTCAATATTAAGACACCTAAGGGATAATGTACACGAAAAGCTCAATGCGTTAGCTGTATTGTGTAAAAATGAGTCTAATAATGCCAGGTTAAACAATTATTCAAAAAATTCGTCGTTTCTAAACACGTCTTTTAATCGCCGAACTCCATCAATTTCCTTTATTACATTCGCAACGGCAATTGGTACTAAGTGTTGCCAAGGCTCGTTTGAAAGCATTCTTCTTCGTATTTCGGTACCAGAAAATTTCTCACGCTGGTAAAGAGGAGATTTTTTGACTTTAAAACCAGATTCTTCGAACAGTCTTATTACATAAGGATTGTTGGTATATACGACGTCAAAATGTGGCGTCATGGAGCAAACGTGTGCTACCCAAACAGCATTTCTACGTATGTCCTCAATAGGAATTACGTATAGTACTTTGCTAAGATGTTCTAACGACCGTGTAATCATTATGACCCTTTCACCCGAAGTAAAAGGATCAGACGCGGTGTGGCTCAACTGCGCGCTGCCAATTCCGATAACGATTTCATCGGCTTCTTGAGATATTTGTTCTAACACCTGTTGGTGCCCTAGGTGATACGGTTGGAAACGCCCAATGTAAAATGCTCTCATTTTTTACGCATATTGTTTGATATATCGTAATGTTACGTTCCCTCATTATTACCTTTCGCAAACTGTTATTCTCTTTAAGTGATGTACATCTAGTGTATTAAGTCTTTTAGCACTTTTTATTTATCGTTGTAAGCTCACAATAATGGAAACCCGCTCATAAGTAGTCTGGAACGTGATCTACGGGGCAGTCGCTTTCGACATCACAGTGAGACGTCACGGTACGCGAAAAGATGCCTGTCCATTTACACAGCCGAGCAACGTGGCATTACAACGAACAGCGTATGATTGAGAGCTAGACAATGTCTCAGCTTAACAGCACTTAAATTGTACCGTAAGCGGGACTTTACGCCAAATGGCAGCCCAAGGACATAAGATACTTTGACGTTCTAAAAATTTAATATATATGACGGTCCAAAAGGTTGGAATCAATTAAAAAACACTAAAACAACTCAGTGAACGTTTATATGGCTCACATACATCTTCCGGATGGAACATTTTCTCTCGAATGGGTACTAATTTGGTGGGGAGTTGCGCTTGTCCTAATTGCGATAGCATTGAGATCAGCACGAAGCCAAACGATTGAACCCAAACGGCTTGCAATAGCGGGGATGGTCGCAGCTGCTTCATTCGCAGTGTTCCAGATTAATATCCCGTTTGCAGGCGGCGTACACATGAACCTCACCCCCCTCATTGGGATTCTGACGGGTCCTGCTATTGGATCACTCGTTGTGCTGGTAGTAAATATTCTCAGCGCACTCGTGGGGCATGGAGGGTGGGGGCTTATCGGTGCTAATACCACTGTTAATATCTCTGAAGTGATTACCGCTTATTTTGTCTTTAAGCTAACAAAAAACAAACTAGAGATCTTTACCAGAGGCGCTATTGCGGCTATACTAGGACTATCAGTCGGTAATGTTGCTTTGATACTCATTATAGCCATTTCGGGAATTAGCGGAAGTGGGATATCAGGCAGTGCCTCAATTATCTACTTGGCCCAAATACCACTTCTGAATTTCATTGTAGCTGTCGGCGAAGCGGTCGTAACAGGCTACGTAGTGCTATACTTAAGTAAGGTGAGGCCCGACCTTATCGGTGACTAACGTGAAAAAAGAGTATATCATATTGATACTTGTTTTTCTTTGTCTTATAGCCGTATCCCTCTGGATGTCAACTCAGGCAAACGTTGAGGAAATCGAAAAAAAATTTACTGGTGAAAAAGAAGACAGAGGTGAATCGGAAGGGGGAATAATTGAAGGCGGAAATATTCTGCTATACTTAGCGTTAGTAATCATACTGTTCGTAATAGGGATAACGGGATATTACCGTTTATCGAGAGAGAAAGAATGACGCGGCTTGGCTTCGAAAGGCACTTGCCTGATTTGGCATTAATAACCTACTACTCCGAATTGCGAGACAGCATCGTACATCGATTTAGCCCTTGGACCAAGATTATCATCCTGCCAATTGTTATTTTTAACATTACAATTATTAGTGACAGCGAGGTTTTAGCGCTCATTTTCGTCACTGTAGTTTTTGTGTATTGGATCTCAAAGCTTCCGTTAATAAATTTATTTTTTTGGTGGACGTTACCAGTTTTTTTCGTTTTGTCTCTTGCAGTTCTACTAATATGGACAGTGCCTGGTGCTCCTTTAATAAACTTTAATTTCATAACACTCACCAGACAAGGATTAACGTTCCTTCTGAACCTGCTCCTTAAAGCACTTATTGGGGTCACTTATTCACTCATCCTCATAATGACCACGAGATACAACTATCAATCGTACATAGTTTCAAAGATTCTGCCCTACCCACTAGACCAAATTATCTTGCTCACTTACCGATTTATCTTTTTAACGTTAGATGGGCTTGAATGGACAATAATATCAATGAAGACGAGAGGAGGGTTCAATATTGCAGGTTTAAGAAAAAGTGGCCGGTTTTATGGATCTGTTTTTGCTTCAACGTTCATACGGTCGTTCGATCGCGCAGAGCGCATCTCTAAGGCTATGGCATCAAGAGGGTATAGCGGGAAATTTCAACCTACGTATAGTCCTCCAAAACCATCATTTGCAGGCTATTTGACTATCGTTCTGCTTCTTATAGCATCATACTATGTGTCTATCGCCGGAGGTGGACTATAAAAATGACCGAATCTGATAGAACCAGCGCGTGTAAACTTAGAGATATAGAAATAAATGAATTAATTCATGTTGATTGCCTGAAACACGTCTACCCAGATGGAACGAGCGCGCTGCATGATATCTGTCTTTCTGTGTATAAAGGCGAGATAATAGCACTTTGTGGAGGAAATGGCGCAGGAAAAAGTACATTGGTAGAGCACCTAAATGGGTTATTAAAACCAAGTGTTGGGCGTCTCGTCATACTTAACAACGAAGTTACCAAGAAGACCGGGATAATTACAGACGTTGGGATAGTCTTTCAAGATGCAGATAGTCAGGTTTTTGCACCAACAGTCATAGATGATGTAATGTTCGGTCCCCTTAACAAGGGTCTCGACTTAGAAGAGGCAAAGGGGATTGCCCTTAACGCTCTAGAGAGCATAAATGCCTCTCATCTCGCGAATAGAATACCTTACTACCTGAGCAAAGGTGAAAAAAGACTTGTAGCTATTGCGGGAGTTCTTGCAATGGAGCCGAAAGTTATCGCAGCTGATGAACCAACGAGTGATCTTGATCCCGTTCACGCGCGTCAGATTGAATCGGTATTACTCGATTTGAAGAACAATCACGGCATTAGCATAGTTATCACTACCCACGACATGGACCTAGCCGCGCGACTCGCAGATAGAATTTACGTGATACACGAGGGGGGAATAATTGCAACAGGCACCCCTAAAGAAATATTTTACGATGTTGAGGCTCTTAGCATAGCGGGACTGGAACAGCCCACGATTGTGAGGCTTTATGAAAGGTTAAAAAGAGACCATAATATTGATGACATCAAACCTATTAGCGAAGAGGACTTAATTTCTCTAGTTTCAAGTGCGTTAAGAAATAGAAGTTGCTCACTTGAACTAAGTTAAATTAACGTTACCTTTACGGATATTTCAACTGGTATATGCAAAAGGAGCATAGAAAACGATGTGGAAGGAGATATGGTCGCAAGACATCGAAAGCTCAAAAAGCGTGTCGCTGAGAGTGAGCGTGTCGGAAGCAGAAAATGGAGCAAAAATTTTCGGTATTCGACGGTGGATCCAGCGCGGCGGTGAAAAGATTCCTACAAAGGATGGCTTTGCAGTGCAATTGATAACTGATACCGTAGATAAGCTTATAGAGGCTTTAAAAGAGGTAAAAGCAGGACAATGAATATAAATAAGATTGTTCGGCATTCGTTATTAATAATTATGTTGTCTTTGTGTTCGAGCCTCTATTGGCATGACAGATTAAGAAATGATTGTAAGTTGTTAATAATAAGAGACAAGTTATCTTTTGCCTTTAAAATTTGAAAAATCGGCGTTATTTTACTTAAAAAAGTAGACGAGGTAGTCTATTCATTATTTGCTTGGTTAAATATTTATATTGAAGCGATCTAATTATTATCACGAAGAAGTTTTGTGCGCAAGTGGTACCATGGGAGAATACGACTTTGAAAGATTGATAAGGTACCGGAGAATTGATATCCTCAAAAAAGCGCTTGAAGATGCGAATGAACACCAGCGATTTAAGGCTGTGGAGTCTCTAGAGGCGGTCGCGCTCGGATCTACTGAGGATAATACAGCGTACGCTATTTTAATTGATGCATCTTCTCAAAATCCATATGAAGATGTGCGTCAGCACGCACAAATTGTTCTCAAAAACATTAACGCGTTCAATAAAGAACACGAGGGAAAGGGGGACGCTGGTAAAAACACCACCGTAATGAGCACCAGAATTTCACAGAAACAAAAACTGTCAGGACTCCATGAGTCTAACAATAAAAGAATAATCGTGGTGTGCGAGTTTGACGACGAGAGCAATAATTTAAGAGTGCACGGAGATACACTTAGTGTGCGCCATCAATTGGATGAAGTACAAGGTGCACAATCGGATGATAACACGCAAGTATGGAAATTTCCAATAAACAGATCGTCGATTGACGCACTTAAAAAGATCGGTGTAATGCTGCATCCAGCCGTTCAGAGTGTATACACCTCATCGCATAATACGTGGGCGCTAAAGACGCGCAACAAAAAATGGATTAAAATTGTTGGTGCTTCTGATACCATCGAAGATAGTCTAAAGCAAGTTCAAGGCTGTGAATGGGACAATCTTAACAAAGTGTGGAAAGTACCATTCAACACTGAATCAATTAAGCAACTCATGAAAATTGACGGGCTTTATGTGAGCCCCTTTATCTTAGATTGACGAAGACTAACTGTAATTACGAGTGATCACTTACTTCTCACAATGAGAACAAGAGGATACGTAGTAATCTTACGGTCGCGTTGAAATGGGTAAACCCCTAACTTTGTAAAAAAAGTAAAGAAACCCAATTACTCGGGTTTCGAAATAAGGGCTGTCTTGCAGAGCAATCTGCCATCTTTAGAGTGGGGCATTCTCCTTACTGAGTCGTCAGCCTTTTCAATCTCGCGTGCCTCGTCAACTAACTTGGCCGCATATCTCATCATTTCGTGTGACGCAGTGGTCAGTGGTACATACTTTTCCCACTCTTTTGTCATAAAACAAGCCTTGACGTTAATATCAGCCACCTTTGCTGCCATTTCGTATGCTGAAATGGCCTTTGCCCTCGCATACGGGTTACAGAACTCTTCCATTGTCGCTTTCTCTGCACTCATGACAACTTTTGGTAGCTCACATTCTTTGCCTTCCTTGATTGCTGTCAGGCATTCATCCAACGCTAACTGTAGAACTCTAAAGGTTCCTGTGCCTGCAAGCACTTTCATGAGCTCAGCATTGTAAATTGCCATTTCAATTGGATCCAAGAATTCGCGTCTGGCCCCGATCATAGCGTCGGCATTAATCAGAATGTATCCAAAGCCGCCTTCTTCCTCAAGCTTTTCCTTGAGCTTTGCATTGTCTGAGATAACAATAACCTTCTTGCCAGCTTCTTTGAGCAACGTTCTCGCTTTCGTGGGGCCAGGTACCGCAGCGTTCGGAGAGACGACGACGCATAAATCAGGATTAAAGCTGAGAAGCGCTTTTACAACTGGTTCAGCATCCTCAGGGGTCAGTTTTGTACCACTCGACACAATCTTTGCCTCGAAATCCTCTCTATCGGCACGCTCGTCGAGCAACAGATCAGTCATTAATCCGCTTACAATGTTGCCGAGTTTCGCGATTCCAAGCTTAACTACCATTTTTATATCACCTATTGAGTTTTCAAAACATTATTTCGGTTCTGAAGTCAGAACTGTTATCTTTTTTAAGTTTAGGTGGTTTATATTTAACTTTTTTGGTGAAACAATGAAAGAGGGTCTAATGTTGAAATTGACTAAATTAATAAAAAAAACAACAAAATTATTTGGGATCCGCATAACCCTTCAAGATATCGTGCAAATAGAACTTATACGGCCCGAGCTCACCCCCGTAATTCCCTGCAGATATTTTCGTAACACCTTGAACGCGAGTTGCCGCTAGCATTCCCCTTTTCATTGCCTCTGCAATTGCTTCTTCTGTCAGTCCACATATAACTATTTCGTATATAGACCTAACACCTTCCGGCACAAGAGTATCAGGGATTTTCTCTCGAAGGGTTGGCGCGAGTCGGTGATGAGTCGATGCTTTCATGAAGGTGGAGTAGGTGGGACAACCAACTTTAGATCCGGAGGCCACAATTCCGCCTGGAAAGGGCGTGATGGTTCCTTCCACCGATTGTATCGCTCCCACAGCCGCTTGTGCTGCTAAAAGCGCCGAACCTTGCGTTTCTCCGTAGATGAAAAAGTTACCTCCTGCAACTCCTTTCTTCACCCCATAGGTCTCTTCACAGATGAATTCACCTTCAAGTATCGGTATTGCCCAGACATCTCGTCCACCCACTTTCGTCTGATATTCGTAACCGTCACCAAAGAAATGAAGTTTTACCGCGACGGTCTCTTCAGATTCAAGCGCGTTAAATACGGCTGTTGTCGCTGCTGTAAGCACGCACTCGCCAAGCCTTTCAATGAGGTTGCTCTTTATCTGCTTTTTCGACGGATGCACGACCATTATAAATACGCCAGGCCGGCCATCAGGAGTCTCATGAGGGAGCACAAATCGGTCTATCCCGGCTTCTGCACTACAACCTATTATTGACGTTGCGAATCCCGTCGCCACAATGGCAGCAGTCTCTGCCAGTTTCGTTGTTGTTGCAGTGATGAGCACTCTTGCAGCGGATACTGAAAATGCCTCAGCATAGGTATCATCAATGTCTACTCCATTTATCTTCATTTAAAACCTTCCAAAGTTTTATCAGTCTCTTTTAGCACTTCATGAACTTAAAATTACCTTTCCCTTTCAAGCTTTAGTTGTTTTGTTTATGGTCAAATTTCATCCTAACTTGAATGCACCAGGGATGAACCCTAACGGCTATACGTGTAAAACTAAAAAAAATTAATTCAAACGCATTATAACACTAAACTGCTCTGCTTCATCTACCTGCTCTGATTGGAGCGTTAGCTGGCGAATTGACCCGTTTCGTATCAACGAAAACCTTTGTCTGAAAGCTTATAACAAAGGTATATTTTCTTGAAAAAAGATATACAGTAACGATGAGGTACCCTAAATGTAGATTTGTCGTGCAGGAACATTATGCCTCACATCATCATTTTGACTTGCGACTTGAGATGGATAAAGTTTTGAAGAGTTGGGCAATTCCAAAAGACATACCAACTGAAAAAAAAATACGGCGTCTTGCTGTGCAGGTAGAAGACCACGATCTTGATTATATAACGTTCGAGGGAAAAATTGCTGAAGGTCTTTATGGGGCTGGAACTGTCAAGATATACGATTCCGGAGAGTACTATTTATTGACAAAGAAGGAAGACAAGATCAAGGTTGCTTTGATGGGCAAAAAGTTGGAAGGTGTGTATGAATTAATTCGCTTGAAAGATGCGAAAAATTGGCTTATATTTATGATAGGCGATCGTAAAAATGTGATTGAGTCCAAAATTTGAGTGCACCGTGGAGAGAAGTATGACAAAAGACAGAGTTGGACGCACCCGAGTGTGTGAAGGTTGTAACGTGATGAACGTGAATTTGATAGTTCCTTTACACAAAATGAAAGAAAGAGATTTCAAGAAACTTGGCATAGACTTTTGGAGTTTAAGTTTTACAGACACATTTTCTAATGGCACGTGATCTCTGTATTTACTAGTATTTGTGCAAATTTTGGTCACGACGTATATCCTTACTAACTAGTGGAAGGACAACGCTTATGATCGCGTTGCTGGCAATTGCATTAATTATGCATGGAAAGAAGTAGTTAATTACGGATGAGAGTGATGAATAACGTCTGCGAATACGATGGTGTAAAGTTATTAAAAGACAGATTCACTATAGACTTCTATAAAATAGCTAAAGATACATGTTTTTTGACACCGAGTGCTTCGACTATAAAACAACACAAACCTTCAAACCATATTTATAACATAAACAGATTGGGAGAACTCCGGGTAGGCTGGATAAACCAAGAGGGGTATAGGCTCGCACTAAAAGGGAAATTCAGAGAGGCTTTAACAAGATTCGATGAAGTCCTAAGACTTGAGCCACAGTATATTCACGCGTGGAATCATAAAGGTCTCTGCAACTATTTTTTAGAGCGTTATCCGACGTCGCTCAATTGTTTTAATGCAGCAATAAAGCTCAATCGACAATTTATTGAAGCTTATATAAATAAGGGGTGCTTGCTCCAGCGATTTCATAATTTTGAAAATGCCATTAACTGTTTCGAAGAAGCCGAATCGATGAATAGCCGTTCCTTCGAGAATTGGACTAATAAATCAATTTCTTTAATAGCGTTGGGCGATTTCACAAGTGCATTACGTTGCCTCGACAGAGCCGTAGCGCTTAATCCCGTGAAACCCGCAATTTATACTTTAAGAAGCATTTGCTTCTTTGCTCTTGAATGGTACAGTGAGGGATCTGAAGATTTAAAATTTGCGTTACAGCTCGATCCATCGAACAAAATCATTATCGAACTTTTTAAAATATCTAACGCAATGGTTTAACATAAAACCACCAAAATTAGACAATACTTATAATTTGTAAACTCTTACCGTGCCTTTAGCTAATGCCTTTATGGAGTTCTTCCATGGGCTTTTAATAAACCAACCAAAAAACACATTACCTTGATCTTCCAAGCGTTCGCCATCGCTCGAGCCTCAGCTAGCGGATGCTTTCTCTAGGCTTTAGTTATCGGTCTAGCCGTTACCGCAACAAGTTCGTCATTTGTTGCGTTTCAAGCGTTCGAGACGAGGGATACAACATTTGTTTATCAACGCTTAAATGTGCAGTTAAGTCCAATTTAATGTACACTCACGTTACAACGCAGCTGTTATTGTTCTCCATGCATCGAGGTTATATTGATCGCATATCATTTTAGCACGTAGTATGTATTATCTGATGCTTCTTGTTAGAAATTTGGTTGTCACAACAATTGAGATCAAAATCAAGATGCTTTATTTGAGATGTTCGCCAAACTCCTGGAACAGAATTAATGTATGAATTAGGAGCAATTGGGGTGCTAAATATTCCCCCCGCCTTGAAGCAAGAATTTGTGCGATGAAGTACATTAACGAGGACTGATAGGTATCCCGTATTGAAGATCGGCTAACCTATCGCGGTTAAGCCGATAGCATTTTTAACTTTCTCCTCAGTCACGTGGATTATGTCGTAAAGAAGTAACTCTTAAATGTGATGTGTGACGTTTGAAATAGCAATAAGAAGAAAAGCGCCTAAAATAGAGATCAAACTACAGATAATTTCAGCGTTGTTGTTTACATTTAAAGTTCGAAACTAAATAGCCCTATCCGCTCTATGTTGCCCAATCTCCAGATCAATCCGAAATATGATGTGTTTAAACCTAAGCTCGTTGCGTACCCTTCAGGACCTGAAATCCCTACTCGTATTATATAGCTCATTTTATAGTTTCTCGCCACCCATCTGAATTCCACCTCACGTCCAATATATCTGCTTCTCGTAACGCTCATGGTGTTGAGAATATCTCCCATACGGTTCGAATAAGCTGCCTCCCTATGTTCGTGTCCGCACAGTATTAAATATCCACTTCCATAAACCCTCGTTACGTAATCGAAGGCTTCCTTAGTTGTGAAATGATATCCCGTTGAACTTAAGTACGACCTAGACGATATCCGCTGCCACGATCTCTTATAAAGCCAATCACCATTTAGCTCGTTTGGATCTATAGGGCCCCCGTGAACTGCGAGAATTCTGTCTTCATAATCAACATAATATTGTGGTAAATCCCTTAAAAATAATGCATAGCCATCGAGATCTTTATGAGCACCCCTACTTTTTGTGTCGCTGCCAGAAACGGGACGACCGAACAAAAATGCTTCGTCGTGATTGCCTAGCAAAGATATAACTGGGATACTCTTTTGAAGATTTCTTATCGCATTTATCACTTCTTTTGGATGATATCCTCGTTCAATTGTATCGCCCAGATTGAAAATCCTCTCTACCTTTGAAAATTTTCTTACAAATTTTGTATCACTAGTTATTGATAGAATGGACTCTAAAGCTCGTATATCAGCGTGTATATCTGATATTATTAAAGTAGACATGTCCATCATCTATAATGCTGAGCTTCACACTTATCACTTTCTCTTAGTGAGTTTGCCGCTATTTGAAAACGCAGATGTCAATGTGAACTCCCCCTTAATAAAGAGTGAGCCGTCCACCTCTCACGGCTTTAAATGTTGGTGACACGACATTGTTAAAATATATATTACAACGCTGAACGGAACATTTTATGAAATTATTTTGTATAGTAAAAGTCCAACAATCTTAATACTGCTGACGATCCTCGCGGTTTGTTTATTCAAGAAAAGTTATTAATAATGTAATTCCAATTTACAGTGCGTATGGGATTATCTGACAAAGAATTAGAGCAGATTTCAAAGGCGCTCGAGCGAGGAGGGAAGATGCTCGCTCAGCACTGCGAAAACTGCCACTCACCCTTGTTCAAACTTCAAGATAAAATAGTATGCCCAGTATGTGAATACCGGAAAGCTGAGAGCTCCGCTGAACTATCTAAAGGCGGGAGGGAAGAAAAAACGGAGGCTGAGGTTAAGAAGGCACCATCTACAGAACATCGTACAACTATTCCCATCGATGAATATGTTACGAGTACAATAATAAATATCGCAGAAAACATGCGATTAGAAACTGACCTATCCAGAGTTCAAATTCAACTCGAGTGTATCGAAACGGGGTTAAAAATACTTCGGATGATGAGAGGAGAATGATTTTTCTTTAATAAACCACAGCGTAATTTGCTATGCGTGTTACGCAAGTCTCGAAGATTTCATGTCAAGCTTTGGACTCCGTCAACTAAGACTCCGTACTGCTTGTCATAAATTCAAGTTGTTAAAAATCAGAGAGCTTTATGGAATGCTGAGAGGTATATACAAGCCACATGGAGAATTTTTAAATGGAGGACGTTGACGCACGATCTAGGCAAAGAGCTCAAGATGATATAAAGGAAAAGGTGATGGAGCTCGCGAAACGACGAGGCTTCTTATGGCCATCCTATGAGATCTATGGCGGAGTCGCGGGCATGTGGGATTATGGACCGCTTGGAGGGACTCTGAAGCGAAGAGTTGAAGATATCTGGCGTGAAATCTTCGTTATTGGTGAAGGTTTCCACGAAATCGAAACCCCTATCATCGGCATAGAAGATGTTTTCATAGCATCTGGGCACGTATCAAGTTTTGTTGATCTAATTGTTGAATGTTTACAATGTAAGGCATTTTACCGCGCAGATCATATAGTCGTAGAGCACCTATCGAAATTGGGCATTACGGCAGATATCTGCGACCCCGAAATGGAGGAAGTCTGTGTTCCTTCGAAGCTTAAGATAGAAAAGCTGATAAAAAATTACCATATTTGCTGCCCAGAGTGTGGCGGGGCTTTAGGAGAGGTTTATGATTTTAACTTGATGTTCAAGACTCAGATAGGTCCTGGAACTCAAAGGAGAGGCTATTTGAGACCAGAAACAGCGCAAGGAATTTTTATCGACTTCCCACGGTTATTACGATTTTATAGAGACAAACTCCCTTTTGGTGTCGTACAAATAGGCAAATCGTACCGAAATGAGATATCCCCCCGACAAGGCATAATACGCCTAAGGGAATTTACTCAGGCCGAGGCTGAAGTGTTTGTCAATCCTCACATGAAGGCGCGTCACCCGAGGTTTGATGAGGTTTCTGATATTGAAATCAGCGTTCTCTCAAAGGACTTTACAGGCATAAAGACGATAGCTGATGGGTGCAAAGAGGGACTTATCGCTAACGAGTACTTAGGTTATCATCTCGGAAAGGCATACCACTTTTTTACTGCTGTGGGAATCAAATCGGATAAACTTCGGTTCAGGCAACATTTGCCTGATGAGATGGCTCATTATGCAACTGACTGCTGGGATGCTGAGGCTTTGACGCAATATGGATGGATAGAACTAGCCGGAATAGCTGATCGAACAGCCTACGACTTGAAACAACACGAACATCACAGTGGAGTTGAAATGAAGGCATTCTTACCGTTTGATGAGCCCAAAATAGTAGATCGTACGATTGTAAAGCCGAACATGGGCTATTTAGGTCCAAAGTACAAGAGTAAAGCTAAAAAAATAGCAGAAGCTTTGTCCTGCATGAACAATCCCACTCAGCCAATAACGATAGACGGAGAGGTCATCGATGAGGATGCTTACGTAACCGAGGTAATCAGCGAGGAGGTAATAGGTGCGTCGATAACTCCACACGTTATCGAACCCTCATATGGGATTGACCGAACAATCTACGCACTTTTAGAACACTCATATAATGAAGACGTTATTAGCGGAGATAGAAGAGTTGTTCTTCAACTTCCGACGAGAGTTTCGCCGATTCAAGTTGCAGTTTTCCCACTTGTAAAAACTTTGAACGAAAAAGCCAAGGATGTTTACAAACTTCTGTGCTCAAATAGATTTTTGCTTGAGTACGACGAATCAGGAACTATTGGTAGACGATACAGAAGACATGACGAAATAGGGACCCCATTTACTATTACGGTTGACCATCAGACGCTTGAAGATCACACAGTTACTATAAGAGAGAGGGATTCGACGAAACAAACAAGAGAAGCTATCGCTGATCTACCGGAGACGATCGGAAAATTGTTAAATTCGAGGGATTTCTTCCAAAAATTGTTTACTGCATAACAACGATACGCCAAATCTTTGAATCCCGTTCCAGCATTAAATGCTTTATGATCTTAACGTATGACAAAAAGTGCTTAGGAAAATCCACGATCATTACGCGCTGACTCAAGTGAGGCATTGTAACTTAAAACGAAAAATGAGTTGCGCCAGAATGTGAATGTATTTTGCACTTGTGAATCGACAGCTTGAGGTATTCACAGAATTGTTAAACTTCACGGGATCTTAATTGGGCCCTCTTCTTTCATTGAATTCATTATTATGTTTATTTCAATATTTTTTATTCCTATTGGGGAAATTTGTTCCTTTAGAATTGATGTAAGATGATCGTAATCTTTTGCAGCGACAGAAAATTCCAAGTTGTGATTACCCGACATTTGATCAATCTGATAAGTCGCCTCAATCTCTCGCAATTCTTTCATATAATGATCTAAACTTGAAGGGTCTACCTTAGCGCTAATCCTCGCATTACAATTCAATCCAACTTTCTCCTTGTCTATTACAGCTGAGTAACTTTTAATCACCCCTTGCGCTTCCAGAATGGCCATCCTGTCACGCACTGTCGATTCTGATCTATTTAGATCTCGTGCGATATCCTTGTAAGTCATTCTCGCATCTTTTTGAAGAAGATAGAGTATTTTTTTATTTATTTCATCAATACGCAATGCAACCCCTTCCGATCAATATATGCCAAATGTTCTACACTTCAGATTGTACAATCTCGTTTAGAACGTTTACTATTATAAATTAGTTGTATTTATTAAGTATGTTGAGTTTAATTTAGTTAATGTCCAATTATTTGATGAATGAAGACATGTTAAAAAAATTCAAAGGTCTCGCTTATTCGAAAAGGAGGAAAGTAGGGATAGGATTCCAAGAAGCTAACAATTCAGTCTTTGATGGGGTCAGAGACGCAACTGATTTTTCCGATGTGGTCATCGTTGGCGCTATTGAGTCTGACGAATTTGAAGTCAAAAAAACGTTACGACCAGAAAAGGTTTTAGTTGACATGTTGATAAACCGCGACATAGATGCAGCGGTAAGGGGTTCGATAAGTGCGAGTAAAGTTTTACCATACTTAATGCACAGATTAAATGTTAAGCAACTTTATCGAGCAGCTCTTCTCACCACATATAATCATATACCCTTTTTTCTTGCCCCTGTCGGGATTGATGAGGGGCACACAATAAGCGATCGTCTAGAGCTAGCGATACGAGCGTCGAGTTTGCTGACTAAGATAGGAGTAGCTCCGAAAGTGGGAGTTTTGTCGGGGGGTAGAGCCGAAGATACGGGAAGATCGGAAATTGTGGATGTCACCTTGAAAGAAGCTGAAGAACTCACAGACTCGCTAAAAAGCGCTGGGATTGATGCCATAAATTACAACATTTTAATAGAAGAGGCTCTAAAATACTCCAATCTTGTTCTACCCCCTGATGGATTGTGCGGAAATTTAATTTTCAGGACCCTCGTATTTCTTGGCGGGGGGAAAGGTCACGGGGCTCCACTGCTTGGTTTGCCGTACATTTTTGTTGATACGTCGCGTTCAGGTACGGCGTTCAAAGATGCAATAATGTTAGCATCCGCGCTATGCAAGTAGTTTAAACACGTCGCTGCTAAAAATATGCACAAGATCCAAGCGTTGTTAAAGTTCGCGGCTGATTATAAAAACATAGTTACATACTTAGTAATTACACAGTTACTATATTGATAAAGAAAATACCATTGACTAAAATGATTTTAGCGAGGATCCACAACTAAGGGGAACTATTTTTGAGACACAATCGCAAGAATCGTCACGGTGATATGCTGATCATAGACTCTCATAACCATATTGGAATGGATATACACGGCGTCATTCAAGAACCTAGATCACTGTTAAAAAAGATGGTAAATTCAGGAGTTAACAAGTGTGTCATTTTTCCATTTAATGAGATACGGCCCGGAAGAGCCTTTGCCGCTGCAAATGATTACATCGCTAAAGTCGTCAAATCTCACCCCGAACGCTTCATAGGGTTTGCACGCACAGACCCAACGCATCCATCGGCTGCTGATGAGGTTTACAGAGCTATAAAAAAACTCGGGCTAAAAGGGCTTAAACTTCACCCTCGAAGTCAAGACTTTCATCCATTGGATGACGAGATTATTCCTGTCCTTGAAATGTGTGTTAACCTTAACATCCCTGTTCTCTTTCATTCCGGGTATGCTTATCGCACACTCCCACCGGCAATTGGTGAGATGGCTGATCGTTTTCCTGAATTGCCAGTTATTATGGGCCATATGGGATGTTCCGATGTGGGGACCCCAGTAGGTATAGACGATGCCATTCATATCGCTCGTAAGGCAGAGAACTTATACTTAGAGACGTCTCGCATGATGATTTCATCATACATCGCAAAAGCTGTACGATTGGCTGGAGAGGATAAAGTAATTTTCGGCTCCGATACTCCGTATGGAAAACAAGAGGATGAAATTGAAGTTATATTAAAGAGCGAATTAGATTCATTTTCCCTTAAGAGGATTTTCTGTGAGAACATAATGGGTTTGTTGAACCTGAAATAAGTGGACAGTTGATATTGATGTCTTTATGCTCTTTCACGTAACTGACGTCCACGTCCGAAAGCGCTTTATAAATGAGATATGCTTTTTAACATTATGACTTCAGTAGACGATTATATTTCCAAAGCTATTGACTGCCTAAATGAAAACAAAATAGATGAGGCGATTCAGGAATATAAAAACGCCCTCAAAATTGACCCCGCAGATGCTACTGCACTAACAGGGCTCGGACAGGCGCTCGATGAGCTAGGAGATTTTGCTGAAGCCATAAAATCATATAAAAATGCTCTGCGTCACAATCCACGTGATGTAATAGCTCACAGTGGATTAGGAGTCGTTTATGAAAAACAACGCAAGACTGATCTCGCTACAAAAGAGTACGTCATTGCTTTGGAAATAGATAGTGACACAGCGTTTATGCATATTGTATATGCTCGCGACAGGTACACTGCCCTTTTAAATGACGAAAAGAAACAATATGAAAACAAGTTAAAAAAGGTAGAAAAATCGATAGAAAGCTACATTAGCTCGATAAAAAGTATTGACAACGATATTTCGAACTATTTTCCCACGAAAACAGAATAGCCTAATTTTTCTAGAAAACCGTAAGCTCTTAAACTGTA
>CAZKZX010000006.1:0-20693 GCA_964557335.1 uncultured Methanomicrobia archaeon
CAAAGCTCGACTCATTCGTTATTTAAGTTGGGATGCTTTTATTTTTAAAAGAATTTTTATAGATTAACGAGAGACTTAGCTTGGCATGAAAGTGTGGATAATAGGCATAAAAGGTGCAGTTGCTACAACTACGGTAGTAGGTACTCTTGCAATACGAAACGGGCTGAGTTCAAATATAGGAGTCCCTACGGAAGGAGAGTATTTTAAAGAATGCAATCTCGTAGGATTGGACGACTTAGAATTTGGAGGGCATGACATAAGGAGTATCGCCCTTCACGATGCTGCATATCAAAATTTTCGAGATAACGGTACCTTTGATGTTTATCAACTTTCAGAATTAAAGGATGAACTTGACGCGATCCCTGTAAAATGTGGCATCTTAAATAACTGCGGAAGTGCGATTTCGTCACTGTGTGAAAATAAGCAGCTAACGTTGAGCGAAGCACAAGAGCAAGTGTCGAATGAGCTTTACGAGTTTGCGAATGGTGAGGATTGCATTGTGGTAAATCTTGCATCTACGGAGCCTTTTTTCCCACCACACGATGATTACTCGACTGTTGATAAATTTGAAGATGCAATACAGAGGGGCTCTAAACGAATACCTGCAAGCTCGATTTATGCTTACTGTGCCATCAAAAATGGTATGCCGTACATTAACTTCACCCCGTCTTTGGGGAATGATATTCCGGCAATAAAAGAACTTGCTGAAAAAGAAGGAGTTCCACATTGCGGCAAAGATGGCAAAACTGGCGAAACACTTGTAAAAACTGCGTTAGTTCCGATGTTTAAGTTGCGTAATCTTGTAATCGAAGGGTGGTATGGAAGCAATATCCTTGGCAACTTAGATGGACGTATTTTAAATAATCCGGAGAATAAGCAATCTAAGCTTATAACGAAAACAAGTGTCGTGCCAAAAATGTTAGGATATGAGCCTCATCTTGGCAGCCGAATCGACTACTTCCCGCCTCTTATTGATCACAAAGTAGCTTGGGACTTTATTGCATTTAGAGGTTTCTTGAATCATCGTATGAATATGCAGTTTACTTGGCAAGGATGTGACAGTATTCTCGCTGCACCACTTGTAATCGATCTTATCCGGTTAATGGAGCTCGCTAAACGTAACGGAATCGTGGGTGTAGTAAAAAAACTTGCGATGTACTTTAAAGATCCAATTGGTACAGATGTTTTAGATTTGTACACCCAATATGAGCTCTTTAAGAATTGGATAGAACAACTCAAATGATATGATAACTTCTTATTTTTATCACTGCTTATTATCGTTTACAATAAACTATTAAGCTCTTCATTAATGTTGGAAATGCGAGTTATTAAAGACAAAAACAATAGTAACAAATTAATGCATTAATGTCATTCTTTATGAATAATAACACTTCTTAAGAGTGAAACGTAATTTGTAAGCGAGGGGTACAAATGGCAGAAGAGGAATCGGGCATAAAAAAGGAAAAAAGAAAGCCATTATTAGATGAAAAAGATGACCTAAAACGTGTTAAACCTAAAGATCTGGGAGTAGTTTTAGGCGAAGATCAAAAAGAAGATATGGAAGTCTACGATGGCTCTCTTGAATCTAAAATAGAAGAGCGTGAAGAAAATCATACAGGTGAGATACTAGAAGAGGTTGACCACGACTACTGGGGCGACGAGAAAGACTATGGTTTCCAGCACGACAAAGAAATTACAGAAAAAGAACTCTCGTCTGGAGAAGGAGTATATACGCCGGAAGGCCGGGATGAGCTTGCTGAGGAAGATGAAATTACGTCTGAAGAAGTTTGGTATATGGAAGGCAGAGATAAAATATACAAGAAAAAGAGAGAAGCGTACACTGACAACCCCGAAATGCAGGAGCAATGGAAAGACGATTAGCTCGAAATAAGAAAGACGATTAGCTCGAAATAAGAAAGACGAAATTGCAACTCTGTCTTGAAGCATATCTTACATAGCTGCTTCATTTAATTAGGTGAATATATCTGCTATTTTGTCCCATCATCCTTTCTCATACTCTTGACGCAATAAATTAGCGTGCGCCTAATTATTTCCGTTGTTCTCAAGCTCGTTATCAAGATACTTCTCATATCCGTGTAAGTCGAGCAATCCGTGACCGCTCAAATTGAACACAATGGTCTTCTGTTCACCTATTTGTTTGCATTTTAATGCTTCATCAATAGCTGCTTTGATTGCATGATTTGTCTCAGGAGCAGGATTGATGCCTTCTGTTCTCTGGAACAGCGCGCCTGCTTCAAAAGTTTGAAGCTGATTATAAGCCACCGCATCTATGTAGCCTAGGTTCTTGAGTAGGCTCAAACTTTGAGCAGCTCCGTGATATCGAAGCCCGCCTGCGTGGATCGGTGAGGGCACAAAATCGTGTCCCAGCGTATACATTTTTAGTAGAGGTGTAAAGCCAGCTACATCTCCAAGGTCATATCTGTATTCGCCCTTAGTCAGCGTGGGACAACTTTCGGGTTCAACGGCAACAAATCTGGTTTCGCTGCCATTTCGCAACTGATCTCCGAGGTGAGGATAAATAAATCCCGAAAAATTCGAGCCGCCACCCACGCAGCCGATCATTATGTCTGGAGCGGTATCTATCTTGTTTAGTTGTTCTACAGTCTCCTGGCCGATAATCGTTTGATGTAATAGGACGTGCTCCAGAACCGAACCAAGTGAGTATTTGGTGTTATCAGCAGCCAATGAAGTTTCTATAGCCTCGCTTATAGCAAGTCCAAGTGATCCAGGATGATTTGGATTCTTTGAAAGAATGTCACTTCCGCTCGTTGTAAGATTCGAGGGTGATGGTATAACTTCAGCGCCGTAAAGCTTCATTAGTGTCCGTCGATAAGGCTTCTGATCATAGCTCACCCGCACCATGAATACTTTACAACCAAGTCCAAACATCGAACACCCCAACGCAAGAGCTGTCCCCCATTGACCTGCTCCCGTTTCTGTCGTCAGTTGTTCGATTCCATCGGTCATGTTAAAGTAAGCCTGAGCAATTGCGGTATTTGGTTTATGTGATCCGGCAAACGATACATCTTCACGTTTGTAGTAAATCTTTGCAGGCGTTCTAAGGTACTCTTCAAGCCGTTTGGCCCGGTAAAGCGGCGTAGGGCGCCCCACTCGAAAATACGCTTCTAATACTTCTTCTGGTATGTCTATATACCTCTCTTTGCTTACTTCTTGCATTACAAGCGATTTTGGAAATATTGCCAGCAAATCTTCAGGCTTTGCAGGTTCCATAGTGTTTGGATTGAGAGGTGGCGCCATTGCGACCGGCAGGTCGGCTTGTATGTTATACCAACGTTTGGGCATCTCATCGTCATCTAGTAAGACTTTTATTTCGCTCATTATAATCCTCAATGCTTATTTTTATACAGTAACGGTTATTTATTGAGATAACGAGATACAGCATATTATATATAATAATTTATGAGTAGAAGGTGGCAGATAGAAGGCTATGCGTCGCTCTAGTCTGCTAATAGATACAGTTCATCATCGCAGTGTTCCGTTGGATGCCGAGGGTGAAGAAGAGGACCAGCAGCTGAAGTTTGTTTGAATCTCTCGTTCAATCCGCTTTTTTAGTCTGTATCCAATTATTACATTTATTAAAGGGTAAAAAATTGTTGAATCAAGAAAATAGTTATAAAAACATATGCGTTCAACAATGCTTTATATGTATAAAGATAGGCTTCAGGCTGGGCAGATGCTCGCAGAGAGATTGGTGCGGTATGAAGGTCAAACGCTAGTCGTTCTAGCTATACCGCGTGGTGGCATTCAAGTCGCGTACCCCATTGCTGCTAGACTTAGAGCCGAATTAGATCTGGTTATTCCTAGAAAACTTCCAATTCCAGGGAATCCGGAAGCTGGATTTGGTGCAATCACCGAAGACGGTACGAGAGTTTTAAACGAAGACATGGTTCAGTATCTCGGGCTAACTGATTGGGAGATCGATAGTATTGCGAACCGTGTTTTAGAGGAGGTACGACGAAGGACGGAACGATATAGGGGCGCTAAACCCTTTCCTGAAGTAAAAAACAAAATAGCGATAATTGTAGACGATGGTCTAGCCACAGGATATACAGCACTTGCTGCTGTCAATTTTATAAAAAAGATGGAGCCTGAAAAGGTTGTTGTTGTGGTTCCAGTTGCATCAAAAAGCGCTGAAAATTTGATAAAATCAAAAGTCGATGATTATATATGTCCATTGACGAGCGATCGACCCTGGTTTGCTGTAGCGGGCTTTTATACGAAGTTTTACGATCTCACTGATGATGAGGTCTTAAACTGTCTACATAAGTATCAAATTGAGAAAGAAAAATGGTAAGCTCACTCCCTTTATTTACGTATCAGAATTGTAGCACCTTCTACTGTAACTACATCTACAGCAATCCCTTCAAACGATAATTCCCTTACAACGCTAACGTCTGAGGGGTCAAGTTCATATCCATTGAGCTGAATCACGCCCGTACACAGCTGCTCAGCTATTTTGCCAGGTGGCGTATTGCGGACTAATTCGACAATTTTTTTAGCCTCAGATTTAAATCTAGGCCCTATCAAATTCATGTTAGGCTGTATACTTTCTATTGTTTCAACGAGCTCTGGTGCTCCCAGGTTAAATTCAATTTCCGCGTTAACCGCGTTATTTATATCTTCTTCCCCGTCTTCTATGTCGCGTGTAAGGTATACTTTAATGCCCTCCATTCTTGCATTTAGCGCAATTTTATGTTCCGATTTATAGCGCCGTATCCCGCTTGCTATGTTCTTTATCAGTTCGCCTGATTGAAGTGGAGCTGCAAGTGCTTCTACACCTTTTGTAGCAATAATATCACTCACTCTAACGTCAACTTCAGGCCAACGCTGCAAATGAACACTGCCTCGACCAGAACTAAGGTGGAAGAATACCTCGTCTGTAAAATATGGACAAAAAGGCGCCAACAGTTTTACGATATTGCATAGAGCGGTATGTAGCGCATACTTTGCAGACTCGTCGCCTTTGTAAAGTCGTCCCTTTGCCAGCTCAATATAGTTATCAGCTAAAGTATTCCACACAAAGGTCCTTATCTTTTTTAGCGCTTCATCAAATTCATACCGCTCCATGTTTTCAGTCACAGAAACTATCAGTTCAGTTAATTTTAATATGAGCCACTGGTCTGTTGTTTGTAAGTGATTAAACTCTATAGCTTCATTCACACCTTTTGAAAGGTGAATCATCGAAAACCTGAACACGTTCCATAGTTTTGTAAGAAATCGTGCAGACGCGATTATATCTTTAAGGTTATACGCGATATCTGAGCCGACTGATCCGCCTATTGCAGCCCACTGCCTCAGAGCATCGGTTCCATACTCTGCTATTATTGTTTCAGGGGCTATGATATTGCCAAATGATTTGCTCATTTTTTGTCCGTCTTCACCCAAAACCATGCCATTGATTACTATAACTTCCCAGGGTTTTTTAGAAGCCAGCGCGTCCGATCGCAGGATGGTGTAAAAAGCCCATGTTCTAATAATGTCATGACCTTGAGGGCGTAATTGCGTCGGAAACCGCTTCTCG
The DNA here is from genome assembly GCA_964557335.1 of uncultured Methanomicrobia archaeon. GTDB lineage: Archaea > Halobacteriota > Bog-38 > Methanoflorentales > Methanoflorentaceae > DASPRZ01. The sequence continues at coordinate 5,564 of CAZKZX010000006.1, forward strand.
AAGAGTTCTACATTCGGCCAACCTGAAACGTGGAGAGCTGATATCGAGGAGTCCATCCACGTGTCGAGGACGTCTGTTTCCGGCGTGAATGTGCTGGAGCCACACTCACATACGCTTTTCGGCTCTTCCTCGGTGGGATCGACTGGTAACCACTCTTCTTCGGCGACCATTATCTCGTTGCATTCCCGGCAGTACCACACCGGGATCGGCGTTGCAAATACTCTCTGGCGAGAAATGCACCAATCCCAGTCTAAACTTTCAGTCCAGTTTTTTAGTCGCGTTAGTGCGTATGCCGGAATCCACTGAATTTGATCCGCTCTTTTAAGTATTATCTCTTTGTCTACCTTCACAAACCACTGCATTTCCGAAAGAATCTCTATCGGCGTTTTGCATCTGTCGTGAGTTCCGATATTTTGTTCGATATGCTCTTGTTTATAGAGCAATTCGCTGTTGTCGAGATCACCGATTATGCGAGCCTTTCCCTCTTCTATAGTCATCCCTCGATACCTATCATCTGTAAGTCGCCCGTCCTTCGCAATCGCCTTTCTCAACGGCAGATTATGCTCTTTCCACCACCTTACGTCTTGTTTGTCCCCAAATGTGCAAATCATAACGGCCCCTGTACCAAAATCAGGATCAACATTCTCGTCAGCTATAACCTCAATTTCGTGATCGTAAAGGGGAACTCTGAATTTCTTCCCTGCCAGAGAGGAGTATCGCTCGTCACTCGGGTTAATCGCCACCGCAACACAGGCAAAAAGAAGCTCCGGGCGAGTTGTTGCTATGCCTATTTCGCTCCCGTCGGCTCCTCTAAATCGAATATAGTTAAGAGTTGTGGAGCGCGACTTATAATCGACTTCAGCGAACGCTATCGCCGTTTCACATCTTGGACACCAATTTACCGGATGCTCACTTCGATAAATATGGCCACTCTTATACATCTGAACGAACGACTGTTGTGTCTTAGCATAGTAGTTCTTGTTCATCGTTATGAATTCTTGAGTCCAATCTGTCGAAAATGCCAATCTTTTCATCGTCTGTTTCATAAGGGCTATGTTCTCGCGAGTTAAATTTTCGCACAACCCGCGGAACTCGTACCGCGGTATCTGATTCTTCGTCACGTCATACATTCTCTCGACTTTCACCTCGGTTGGGAGCCCGTGGCAATCCCATCCTTGCGGAAACATGACGTTAAATCCTTTCATGCGCTTGTAACGGGCTATAAAATCAATATAGCACCAGTTTAATGCATTTCCCATATGAAAGTTCCCAGTCGGATATGGCGGGGGGGTATCAATTATAAAGTTGTTCTTATCGTTGTCCCTATACTGATACATGCGTAAATCCCAGTTAGATAACCACTTGGATTCAACGTAGTTATGATTGTAATTTTTTGGAGTGTCCATCTTCATGCTCTTTTGAGTTTAGTAGTAGGATTTGGAGTTATGATGTGGTTCTTTCATCTATTACATTGTTCGAAAGAACTCCTATACCCTCTATCTCGATCTCTACCGCATCACCGGCCGTAAGTTCACCAACGCCGTAGGGGGTGCCAGTGGCTATGATATCCCCCACATTTAATGTCATTACGCCAGATATGAACTTGACGAGATAGTCCACGTTGAAAATTAAATTCTTGGTGTTCGATTTCTGTCGAGTCTTACCGTTAACTCTCGTCTTGATACTAAGATCTTCTGAATTTATATCTGCCGATATAAAAGGGCCGATCGGTGCAAACGTATCGAAGCTCTTAGCTCTCGTCCACTGCACGTCTTTTTTTTGGATATCTCTTGCCGTTACGTCATTAATGCAGGTATACCCCAATATTGCATCTTCAGGATCCTTGATGCTTTTACATTTTCTTGCTATTACCACCGCCAATTCTCCCTCATACTCAACTAATGAGCTCATTTTTGGATATTCAATGTTATCCATGTGCCCTATTACGCTCGTTGAGGGCTTTATGAACAATATGGGCCACTCGGGTATCGGGTAGCTCAATTCTCGTGCGTGATCGATATAATTTAGACCCACACAAACTATTTTGCTAGGAAGAGTCGGTGGAAGTATTTTAAGATCTGTTAACTCATATTCCCTGCCATCTGATGTGACGGTATCACCATTCACCGTACCGAAAAAGACTCTGTGGTCCTTTCTGAATCTCCCTATCACAGATCCACCTTTCTTCCACTCGCATCCCTCGTATAGTAACCGAATTCAGAGTGCAGTAATTGCTCACCAGTAAAGACAGGACCGTCTGTACAAACCCTTAAGCCATCAGGATCTATGCAACAAGAGCCGCATAGACCGATCCCGCACTTTATATACCTCTGTAAGCTGAATTGGGCCGGTAGGTTCACGGTCGTAGCAAAGTCAAGCACCGCTTTCATCATTTTTTCCGGTCCGCATGATATGATCTCATTATAGCCCTTAACTTGACCCAGAAGATCTACTGGAAAACCCGCGTGTCCACACGATCCGTCGTCTGTAGTGATTAACACATCGCCAACGTTTGTGAATCTGTCTACGAATAGCAGTTCGCCTTTCGTTTTTGCCCCAAGTATTGTTATCACTTCGCCTTTTAATGTTTCCGCAAGGGGGGCTAGCGGAGCTGCTCCTAGCCCGCCAGCAATAAGTAGAACGGAGTTATCAGGATCCTTGAATCCGTTGCCATAGGGCCCCCTTATTCCAATTTCGTCTCCTATGCTTAATTTGAATAGTTCCGAAGTCGCCTCGCCAACGCTTCTCACAGTAATCGCATCAGCGTACGAAAGGCTCATCGGAATTTCGTCAACACCCCTAATCCAAATCATCACATACTGTCCCGGGATAAAGTCGAAACGGTGATCGAAGAAAAAAGTTTTTATGCCGCTGCATTCAAGCACGATATCAGTAAGCTCAACATTTCTGACATACATCGACTATGTAAAGGCATTTATTCATCTTTTAGTTTTTCATCGCGTATTTATATTAAGCTGACAAATTTTCACACATGGATGTGATTGGATTCGGAGCTATCAATTGCGACAAAATATACGACGTTGACAGAATTGCGTCGCCGGGACAAGAAGTAGGTGTTGTGTCTGCTGCTTATCAGCCGGGAGGCTCTGCCCCTAATACCGTTGTAGGACTTGCACGTTTGGGCGTTAAGACTGGGATTATTGGCGTTATAGGACAAGATAGAGAAGGAAACGCATTATTAAACGACTTAAAAAAAGAAGGAGTAGCAGTAACAGGGATTAAGGTTCGAGAGGGTAATACTGGGACTGCGTTGATATTTATTGATAAATACGGAGAACGAACTATCTATATTTTACCGAGTGTGAATGATGATTATTTTGCGAGTGATTATGATTATGCGAAAACAGCGAAGTTTTTGCACGTGTGTTCATTCGGGAATGTTAAGCAGCTGAAGATGCAGATAAGTTTTGTCAAACAGTTAAGAAACTCGAAGACAAAAATATCTTTCAGCCCGGGAGACATTTATTCAAATTTTGGTCTAGATGCCGTAACACCGATAATTGTGTCAAGCCACGTCGTTTTTCTCAGCAAAGATGAGACTGAAATGCTTACAGGCCTCGATTACTGTGAGGGTGCGTTATCGTTAGTTGCGATGGGCGCTCAGTTGGTAGTCGTTACCCTTGGTAAATTCGGTTGTTTTCTGGCAACAGACGGCTACACCAGTCACGTTCCGCCATATGAATCAACAGTTGCTGACACGGTCGGGGCGGGGGATGCTTTTGCAGCGGGATTTATCTATGGCATGTTAGCTGGTGAGGAGACGTACACTTGTGGACGTTATGGCAATTTGCTTGCATCTATGTCCCTTTCGCAATTCGGAAGCAGAAAAGGTCTTTTAAAAAATATTGAGAACCTGCGCGATTACCTCTAATCTTGACGTACAAACGTTTTGTTCTTTCATTAAGCTCGCATAAACATACGGTACAATTATTTACAACGTTATGAACTCAAAACTCACAAAATAGATCGTTGTTCAGCTCTGCCGAGTAGAAGCACTCAAGATATAAATGTATAATAAAAGTAAAAGTTAAAAAAATGAGGCCTAAGTTAAAAAATGAGGTCTATTTTCCAACTGTTATCTCGATAGCGGATACATTGGTAGTCCCGTCTTCAGTGCCGAGACTCTCGGTTGATATGGCGATGTCTTTAACATCGACTTCAGAAAGGAATCTTTTCCTTGCAATCTCGGCTACATCGACCGCTCGTGAAATTGCACGACCCCGCGCCTTTATCAAGACTTCATTTGCACCATTGTTAAATTGGGTGACAACGGCTAGTACGTAATTCATCACCGGTTTGTTGCCTACGTATATAATGTTATCATCTGTCATACTGAACCTCACGTTTTTTGTTAGTCACGTTTTTTGTTAGTGCTACAAAAACAAAAGTTATGGTACATAAAGCTTTCCAACTTATTTAGCTGTTTCCATACGACAGATCAACGTTTCGATGTTTTTACAAGGAGCGATTTCATTTTTAATGCATCTTGTTCAAGCAAGGGAGATTCACAGATTATTCTGGCATTGCATCTTGTTTTTTCAAGCGCTGTGATAAGGAGCCTAAACTGATTAAAGTCGACAGGCAAGTGCCGTTTCTCGTTTCCATTAGAAAATTCAATGCCTGAAAAATGTATGTGTACCCGGTCATCTTTATTAAAAAGCTTTAAAAGAACCGAGGAGTAGTCTTCCATGGTATTCATGCACCCGTTGCACCTCGCATTGAGGTGAGCAAAATCCACTGCGGGTACAACACCACTTACTTCTTTTTTAAGTTCATACAGCTCATCAACTGTTCCAAACTGGCTCTGTCGGCCCATAATTTCTACTCCTAATTTGATCCCACTGTAGCCATTCTCTTCCATGTAGTCAAGCACCTCGGAGCATCCAGCTCGTACAAATTGATAGGTTTCATCTTTGGTGTATTTTTTTGTGTAGTAGGCAGAATGAAATACCACGATGGACGCCCCGAGCGCCCACCCCCTAGCAACTGACTGTTTAATCCTGCCCAAACTTTCCACAATAATCGTTGGATTTTCAGACGCTAGATTGATCATGTAAGGAGCGTGAACTGAAAGGGCAATGTTATACTCCTTAGCAACCCGACCTACCTCCCGCGCAGTCTCCTCTTTCATGGATACCCTTCTTACAAATTGGACCTCCATTGCATCGAGACCAATCTGTGACAGATATCTTATGCCTTCGCTCGTCCCCTTACCCTTCAACGTTAACGGTATGCCTGCTATGCCTATTTCGATCATTGAACTTGTTTGCACCTTATAAGCGTATAAGATTGATGCTTTTTTTGAATGATATTTCACAAAGACTAATTATCGTCACTATAGTTGCTTACACAATGAGCGAAAGATATTAAACGAACTACACTTAATTTGACTTTAGATAGTGAGTTGTTAGATGTGTTCGCGCTTTCAATAAAGCTCTCCAAATTGAAAAATTAGTGCAATATTCGACCATATACTTAGAACTATGAATCCACAGATAAAATTAAAGTTAGAAGCTGCGTTAAAAGACGTTTCAGATCTTCATGTTACATTAGAAAATGTCCTCGACACTTCTTTAATAAATAGTCACATTGATGTGAATCCGTATATTAAACTGTATAATAAGTACTTGACTGAAGTGACTTCGGAACTCGAAGAAGACGAGTTGTTTGATGTCATAACCCCGATTAAATTATACAACTACACTGGCGATGACTTTACGGACGTTGTACATGTTAAGGAAAAATTGCTTGACGTTTACTTGAAGGTTGGTCAACTGATGAACTACATAGAAAATAAACTTGAATTCGAATAAACTTCAAATTGAGATTCATTTGGAAAAGCTGAGGTAAGCCGTCTCATATAACCTGGATTTTTCATAAAATAAGCGCCGGGGTTGGGATTTGAACCCAAGCGATGCATCCCCTACAAAAGCCCGGCAAGCCTTCACATTCAAGGCATCAACAGGTCTCGAGCCTGCCGCGTTTGGACTCTTTAGCAGATTAGTCCACTCTGCCACCCCGGCTTAAAAGACTTGCTACAGATCTTTCATATATTACCTCTTATATAGATATTTGTTGGATGGAAAACAATGGGGTTATTTCAGTGACTGTTGCAATTAAAGGGCAAGAGTGTGAGTTGAGCATTCCAGAAGGTTCAAACTACGAACAACTGTTGTTAGAGATGGAAATAAACCCTGAGGAAGCTCTTGTATTTGTGAATGGCCTCCCAGTCCCTCTTGATGAAACTGTAAAAGTCGGGAAAGTCAATATATTGAAAATCGTTTCAGGCGGTTAGATAAATAAGCTAATTAGTTAGTTTTTAATTAAAATAGTAGCCAAATGTGGTGCAGTTCTCATACGTTGGGCGAAATTCACTTTCGGCACGTACAGCCAGTCGCGCGCGCAGGCGATAAACATCGCATTAATTTCGAGCCTATAGGTCTCTCTAACCCCAAAGTGAAAACATATACCAGTTGGTAGTTCGCCACAGAGGCTTACGCGTCGATAGCGTAAGTTCACCGTTGCTTATGGTAACTCATTAGAGTACATATTACTGGATCGATCGTAATTAATCAAATCAAGTTTGATTGATTCATCAGGCTGAGCGAAGAATGGTAGACATGCTATAGCCCCTATGATCCCTCTACCTTCTTGAAACAGTTTAACACCTGCGGATGAAGCTGCCTCTAAGGCCGCCGCCATAGTGACTTCTCCAGATCGCGCGGCATTTCCGTAATGTAAAAGATTTTTAGCGTTAAACGACCGTAGCACAGCCATTCCGGTATGTTCAGATAACGAATATTTTTCAAGCAACCTTGAGAACTTTTTAATCTTTTGGTCGCTCTTTAAGCTTGCAAATTCTACGACGGTAGCGACACAGTTCTTAGTTTTGGCCTTAACAGGATAAAGCTGAACAATGCTATGTGAGACGTATCGAAACTCTTTATTATCCACTTTAGTAGCGATATTGTGAACAAGTGACCACGTGGCGCCTTCGTCTTTCGTATCTGTATCATCAACGCCAATAATTACCCTTGATCTTTTTGGAAGTGATAGAGTTCCCCTGCTAAGCAGGCTCCCTCCTGCAGGTGTGAGGTCATACTTTATGACATCACGCGCCTCAGCTCGACACATCGTAGCGCCGACGCCACCGCCGCCGAGACCTGCGTATGTAACATCTACAATATCATCACCAACTTCGACCGATTCAATTCCACCTGCAGACATGGATGGAATTAAATTAAGGCTTGAACTTCCTATTTTGAGCATATAACGGGTGGTACTTCCGATCGAGCGGCTTGCTGTAATTAATGGACTTGCTTTAGTGTAGTGATACCTCGCCCAAGCAGCTCCTCCGTAGCAGTTTGTAAATTCGATTAATTCCACATAGTTAGTACCAGCTATAGCTAAAATGTCGTGATAGGGGACTATCCACGGAATGTGACCGAATTCATCAAGTGCCATATTATGTCAAACCCTCAAGGTATGGTTTACGCAGTCGTGCAATTTAAAACTGTCCTTAATGATCCAACGATCAAGTCTACAGCTTTTTTTACATCCAGACTTAGCCCGATTCCAAAGCTTGAATTAGCTGGTTGTATGCCAATCACGAAAATACGAGCGGCGGTCTCTTGAAGAAGGTAGTTAGCCATGACCGTTAGCGACGCCTTATGGGTGGTAATTCCGATGGATTCAATATCTTGAATTTCAAAAATGTCAACATCGCCAGGATTTGCACCAAAATCTACCGCATCTATTAAAATTATATGAGTTGGTTTAAAACGTTTAACATAACTGGTATAATTTTCTGGTACGTCTTTACAGTCTACGACAGAAATAGTGTCGCCAGCACATTCGTTTAATCGTTTAATAATGCTCTGCCCAACACCATCATCATGCCGTAGCTCATTACCTATCCCCATCAGCACGATTCTTGTTCCGTGCAGTTTTCCTATCTTTAACAAGAGTTTGGATTCAAACCGCTGCATATTGCACTATGGGCTCGAGATCTGAGCCGTCCAACCGTGACGGGTATTTAGAACTTGACCTTTTGCATCGTATCGTCTTAATTGGCAGTCGTCACGTAGTCCGACATTAGTAATCTCGACCTGATTTGACTAGTTGAGGTCGAACGTTCTTATCGTCTTTTATTCTGATAATCTCTTTTACAACTTCGATGGCATCTTGTTTTTTTAAGTCTACATCACTGACTTTTATGAACGTTGCAATTCTCTCTGCATCGTCCGCGCCAATGACTTTTTCACATAGCGCATTTTCCAATATGGTTTCAAATCTTCTGTCGGGATAAAAGAGATTCTGCGCGATCTTTAGTATTTTGTCTCGTTGTTCGACGTCCAAAATTTTTGTCTCTTCGAGAGCTTTTAATGCGTGTCTAATATTTACAAGGGGGACAGAGACTGCCTCATATGTGATTGGATTAAAAGCTAAGGCGACCTCGTCATCCGCTTCAATAACTCCTTTTTTGTAACAACTATAGATTTTACCAATCCCTATCATGCCAAATTTGTCGAGCTCATATGCTCTAAGAGCACCCATGCTGGAGCCTCCCACAACCACCACTCCCGACCGTAAGGCATCAAGTATCTCTCTGTGAGATACAGCAGCTCTGTTGTAAAAGATGCCATCAATAATTCCAATTATTTTTATTCCTAATTCAACTACTCTCTTCACTTCGCCCCGACTTACCGGGGGGTGGCATTCTATATCTGGATCATACTGTTTAACTTCTTCGAAGCTCAGACTCGGACCTGTGAAAATGATACACCTTCTCTTTGTCATCTTTTACATCGCGGTCCTATGCGTTCTTTGTCGATAAAATAAACTTCATAGCTTGGTACTATAACTCTTACCGCCGGGACACCGATTGCGTCAACGGTGATATTTGAAACTATAACTCGTTCGACAACGCTCTCTAACAGATTAAGTGCAGCTTTGATATCCCCATCGAGTGACGGCGTTGAAATGTTGCGAATGTTTTCAAGACTCAACACCTCATCTGGTTCCTTAAACCAGTGGTTATTGAGCCTTTTCATCCTTTCATAGCCAATACGCCTCGTTAATGATTCTCTATCTGTATCTTCTCTCGCTCCGTGAATTTGAGTCACCCGGGATTGAGCCACCTCAGTAAGCGCTCTGATGGTCGCAATTGTCGGATCCATATGGGTCCCTGCTCCTATCACTAATAATGCTGGATCACGTAAACGCTCATCATCTGAAGCTGCAACGACCGTAGAAATGCCCGTATCCACTTTGAGATACCACAGCTTTATTGCGATGCCTTGAGCATTAAATTTGTGTACAAGTTCGTAGATAATGCCGCTACTTGCTTCAAGTCCTGCGCCTGGGTCTCTGTTTGCCTCTGCTATACTCAAGGCATCTCTCTCGATAACTTCCATGAGGCCATGAAAAATTGCCTCCTCCATGACGTTGCCTGAAGCTAGACCATTCGTGTTGCTTCTAAATAGTTGCCATCTGCCTTTTGTTGGCGTGTACGGGTGGAATACGGCATTTGCTGGAACGAGAACGTCTTCATTGTTCAACAAATCCCAGCTCTGGTACCATTCAATCGGCGTTTCACTCGGGAACGAGCCAGGCAGTATCAGACTCTGCGGGCTTACTACGTTGTAGCCGTCACGCAACTCCTTAAATGAGCCAAAAACTAATGTACCTTTAAAATTCCCTACTTCGGCCGCAAATCTCTCGATGGCCTCCATTATGACCGAAACTCTCGCCTCTGTTTCCGTCGTTCCTTTGCCAGCGTACACTGATATCGCGCCGTCAGCAGCAGAAGGTCGTATTGCCGAAAAAACGGGGATCCCTACCCTATCAAGTCCTGAAATGTCAGCGATTCGTGTGACTCCGACGTTTGGCACTTTCGCGTTAACGCGTTGTAACGTCTCCGCCGGAGGCATTACTCTGTGGGTGTCGATGTAATACGCCTTTGGGGATGAATGTAGCTCAATTCGTGCTGTCATTGGGTCGCCTCGTATTTGCTATATCGAGAAAAATAGATCTCATTTACAGTCTGTAGTTTTAAATTCGTTATCAGGCTATTTGTCGGTCTTCATTTACTTATTCCAAAATGGTAACAATGTCTCGCAATCGCAGTTAAGGGTATACATTTAGGTTTTAATTGATCCGCTGCGTAAAAGCCCTCACGTTATGTTTCAGTGCTCTTGTGGTATCAATGTTTAACTTGTTGCTGTACGTAAATAAAGCATTCTCTTAAACGTGTAAGCAAACATAAGATAACTCTAAGACCAAATCGCGTACTACTCGTTGTGACGTTTACTTAAATTAAAGTGGCAACATACTGCGTGACATTGGCAAACGAGGAGGAGCTACGTTTGTCGATAGGTAAAAGTAGTACATTATCTATTCATGAATGTCATGTCTGAGGAAAAAGAGCCCATTGGAAGTGAAAATCAAGAACACCTTTATGAAGTCATCATTCCGCCGGGAATTCCGAGCAAAGTCATCATAGCGGCGAGTAAGAAATTTAACTTAGATGTTGTAAAAATTTCTGCGAATATAGAAACGGCTTTTGACGAGACCGTTACAAGAGAAGTGCTGGGGTTTAGAGCGGACAAGGAGACCATTGAAAAAATACGTGAATTTTTGATAGAAGAAACTAGGAAGTTCATAGAAGAGTAGCGTAAAAAATCAAATGAGTGCTCTTGTCTCTCCAAAAGTAGGCCTATGTTGTTATGGTACTGTTATTTAAGCGCCGCACTCATCCACGTTAGTCATTTCTCGCTGAAGAGTCGCGCGCTTTTCTTCAAGCCTCTTTCTAAATTCTTCTAGTGATTGGGCCTCTCTGTCTGACGCTTTTTCTTCTTCTCGTATCACTTCTACAAAATTCGAATCGTACAGTAACTCGGTCGAATCAAGCAGCACCCACTTTTTATTCCCGTCTGACTGTATCTCTTTGACTTTTCCCCTCGTATTAGTTCCGGAATACTTAACATATGTGCCCGTGGAAATAGTATTGCCCCTTATATCACAGATAGTTGCTTCGGCCATATCTCGTTCTCACCACCCAAATCTCTATTATTTATTATTTTATACTACAAGGTAGTAAAGTTTTTTCCACGAGGGAACGCTCAAGCCTACTCTGCCCAGATATTGCTAGTTAAAGACTTAAAATGGGTATTGTGTTAGTCTCACGCGCGACGTGTTGTTATAGGTTTTCGACCTAAAATATATCACTTGTGTCCGCAACAATAATCGGCGGCATGGGTGAGGTATACATTGCTCTTTACTAAGAGCTGAGAATTGCTACCAAATAACTGCAAAAGCTCTGATAGGAGAACCGTCCGCCCCTCTTAGTTTTAATGGAACGCCGATAAAAAACACTTTCTTACTCGTTAAAAATTTTAAATTGCTCGACAAATTCTCTATAATGCTTATCCCATTTCTTAACAGTGTTTTATGAACATTGTAATCTTTTGATCCAAACCTTTCAACTGAAAGCGAGTCAATTCCAATGGCCTTGACCTTTTTTCTGACAAGCCAGTCGGCAGCTGATTTGCTTATATATACATACTGAGTGTCTGAGCTCTCATTTGCTAAATTTTCACTTGCACCTGTATAAAAGATGACAATGTCACCGGGACACACGTGTGTTTTATCTTCGAGGTCATGCTTCACTATCCCAGTGCCTCTCGTTTTGTATGAAAAATCAAAAACCCACGCATCGCCCACAAAGTTTTTAAGCGGAATCTCGTGCACGGCCCGCCCTCTTTTTAGCATATGTTTTGGCGCGTCAGCGTGAGTTCCTGTATGCGTACTTAGTGTCAGTTTTGCAATAGTCGCGCCATGTTCGTCGATTGAACGAAAAGGTTCGACTAGCGGCTTGATGTCTCCTGGATATACAAGCATGGTGTTTTCGATCAGATGAGAAAGATCTATTAATTTCATTCTCAACCACTCTAGACAGCTTCCCACTCTAGACAGCTTCGAACATATTACGCATTACTTACAATACGTGCGTTCACAACAACTGGCGTTGCTATTAGTTAACCAAAAAATCTGGGAATGAATCTATGTATATTTGACTTGTTAATAAATATTTTAGTGTAAATCGTTTTAGATTGATAAAGTAAAAAAATAAATAAAATAGGTGCTGGTGTTTAAACCAGCTTAAATATAGGTGCGTTTTCTGTTTGTGGTTCAACTCCAAGCTCGCGTGTGCTCTCAGCAACTATTATGTCAACCATGGCAACTGCTGGGAATATCAATGGGGCGAGGTCTATTGGACCATATAGCAGATAGTCTGCACCGACAATCCCGCAAATCAGGTTTGATCCGATACTACACGGTTCAAATGCTTCTGGATAGCGCTCCTTCTTGTATTTTCTAAGCCATGTCCAGGCATCAGGAATGTTGTGCGGTCCTCCTCCTACTGGCAAGCCCAAGACTCCCTTGAAGCCTACCATAGACCGTATTGAGGGTCCTGCGCCAACGCCAAGCGCTAACGATGCGACATCCAATAACGGTCTCGTTATACCCGCCTCTTCACTTGATGTGAGCAATCCCTTGTCCTGACCCGTGCCGCCTATGGTAAGCATTTCTATCCTGCCTTTAACGCTTACATCTGCTGGGTTAAATGCAAGGACGATGGCCGAGTCAACAGCCGTCTGTTTTATCGCCTCCCATTCCTCAGGCATTGCACTCGCATTTACAGAGTTATACACAGCTAACTTTGCCGCTCCAATCTCATTTGCGTATTTTGCGCCGTGCATACGTACTTCAGGCACACTAGAGTCTATCAGAAACGCTATACCAGGTGCAATTTCAAGGTGCCAGTTGATATAGTTTGACATCGCTTCGTCAGTTTCTGCAATCAGTTGGTTCCAGTACGGTATACCTGTTTCATCCGATAGTTCCACTTGTGTGTTCCACTGAGCCTCGGCAGCTTCTTTATCGAATATACCTTTGTTGTGATCTGAAACTACCTTGTGCCTGCCATAGAACATGGAGCTTGCCAGTACGGTTGGATATTCACCGGGTTGACCACCGACCTTAAAGCCCCCTACCTCAAATACAGTTTGGTTTTTATCATATCTAAACATCTTTATGATCCTCCTTAAGTCGTCACTCCTCTAGAATATCCCAAAATTCATGAGATTAGTCATCACGAGGTACAGCACTATTCCGCCGATGAGCCCATAGCAAATGCCTATGTCTCTCCCTATGCGCTGACCATACCTTTGTGAAACCTCTGCCATTGTAAACTCAAGCTTCTCTTCCACAGAGTCGAGCCGCTTCTGCAGTTCACGGTAGTCTGTTTGATCCACCATTACTTGCGGAAATGCTTTTGGCATTTTTTTTCACCTCACTTTAAGAAGTAATAGAGCAATGGCAGTCCCATCACTAACAGTGCTCCAAGAAATCCAAGTGCAAATCCAAGCGTAGATGCTATGCCATAACCAGAGTCGAGTTTTAAGGTTCGCGTTGTGATTAAGGCGCGGTACTTGATATCGTTGAACAGTGCATCAAATGCTGCCATGCTAGGAGCCATAGGCTTAGCTATTCCCTGATCGTACTCAATCATCGATACGGCCGCAGCTTCTTCGCCTTCTGCTGGCGCTGCGCCGCCTCCACCAAATCGTTCTGCTGCCATTTTCTACCTCAGATTAAGGATAGCAACCCCAAGATGGCTATTGAAATCAACAGCCCTATGACAATGCCCTCGGACTTGCCAGCGTAAACACCGGCCGCAAGCTTGTTGAAATTGCCAATCGTTTTAACATGGAACTGTAGATCTTGTATACGAGATTGTAAGGCTGAAAGTTCAGCTGCCATTGGGGCCTCTACGATTGCCTCTTCTACTTCTTTCTCTTTGATCTCGACGACTACTGGGGGTTCTGGATACGCTCCAGGATCTTTTCCGATAAGCTCTTTAACCTTCGCTGATAAGGCGCTGACGTCCTCATTGTTGATCATGCTAATTAGTTCAACTTGTTTTGAGAATCTCTCGAGATGTTCTTCGGTTAGGTTTTCGATAAACGGGATTGCTCCTTTTGCATCAATAATGCGTCCTTCTTTTACTCCATTTTTATATAGTGCTTCTAGCGACTGTCCTGTCACGTGGCCCATAATTTCTGAGCCGCATAAGAGCAGAAATCGAATGTTGGGGTTTGAGATGATGTTGACAATGACTTTTTCTAAGCCAATGTTCTCGGTCTTTGCGGTCCCCTCAATTGCAGCTCCGATGTCCGTGAACACTGAACCAAAGTGGGATCCGAGCGTGACTACGGCGACCGGGCTATTGGGGTCTCCTGCAATGAAGTCCCCTTTTACGACTGGCCACTTTTCTGATGGTGCAACTTTCTCGACCATATCAGCCACCTCTCAAGACCAGGACGACGGCAACGAGCGCAAGCAGGATCATCGCAACGGTAAACCCGTAAAATGCGTTTGTCCACATGCCTGCCCAATAGTGTGCCCGTTCTCTGCCTGGGTAGGTGTCGATAAGAGGTTTGTTTGCGACTAAAGAGTTCATAAAGCCCTCGGCGAACGTCTCGTACTCGTCTATCTGAGCGCTTAGTGGTTCTAACGAGTAAAATATGAGATCGTCTCTCTCCTTTGCTATAACAAACTCATCTATGTCCATTCGCAGGCCGACATCAGATGAGACATCAACGAATTTCATGCTGTTACCTCCTCCTCTTTCGGTATAAGGCCAGTTGAAAGCACTGCCGCTGCGTCTTGTTTGACATCGTCAAAGAATCTCAAGTAGTAAATTATCCAGCCAATTATTGCAACAATCAGCGTTGGAACTGCTGCCGGAACTCCGTTAATCGCACCCGCCGCTATTCCGGTTATGATCATTGCCAGGAACGCGCACGCTATTGCGAGGTTAAGAGTTCTTGCCTGTCTTTCGTCGGGACCGAGATTTGCATTAAACGGATGGAGCATTGCCATACCGCCAGTGATGAAGACTGCTAGTATAAATCCTGTCGCGACAACGTAACTGAGGATTTTGTCAAAGCCGTATCCACCGGCTATTGTGGTGCTGAATCCGAGTATTATTAGAGAGGATGCCATTGCAATTTCCATCATGGATCGTTCCATTATCGCAATG
>CAZKZX010000007.1:0-19576 GCA_964557335.1 uncultured Methanomicrobia archaeon
GTGGGACCATAGTCGAACCTGAGTCATCCGTTATTGATTTAGTCAATGCATCGATGACTTTCAAAATCTCTGTTGATGTTCCAAGTGGCTATGGAACAAATAAAGTAGTTAACGCAGATTATTCTATTGTTCTTCACAGATCTAAAGCTGAGGTTTTGCTTAAACAATTTGAAGTAGCTGACATCGGGATACCAATTGAAGCTGAAATATATACCGGGCCTGGCGATCTTCTCTATAATCGAAAAGCAGATAGCCATAAAGGTGAAAATGGAAGAGTTTTAGTTATTGGAGGCGGGCCTTTTATTGGAGCGCCGTTACTTTCGGCTATGGCGGCGATGAAAAGTGGCGTTGATGTGGTCACATTAGCAACACCGAAAGCTGAGATTATTGGGGGGCACACGCCAAATTTAATTGTTAAAAAAGTGGGAACAGAAAAGATAACGACAAAAGACATCGATTACCTCAGTGGGCTCATCGATAGAAATGATTCCGTCGTGATCGGTCCAGGTCTCGGGACAGATGCCGAAACTACCAAGGCGGTGATCACATTAATTCCTCTGTGTAAGCGTCTCGCCCTTGATGCTGATGGATTAAAAGCCTTACAATTTTCTCAGTATGAAGAGGGTGCTGTAACAATTACGCCACATCAAAGGGAGTTCGAGCGCCTTATCGGACAAGAGCTGCCTCACGAGATGGGTGAGAAGATCAAGGTTGTAACATCATTCTCAAGAGATCAAAATGTCGTTACACTTCTGAAAGGCCGGATTGACATTATTTCTGATGGGAACAAATACCGCTTAAACAAGACTGGGAATCCGGCGATGACTGTAGGAGGAACTGGAGACGTGCTTGTAGGCATTTTAGGAGCGTGGCAAACGAGGGCAGATGGTTTTAATGCCGCATCAACAGCGGCATACATAAATGGATTTTCTGGAGATTTAGCTTTCGAAAAACTTGGGTACAGCTTACTTGCGACGGACGTCTTAGAGAGCATTCCGCGTGTCATGAAGTTGGGGGTTTGAATAGGGCAGCAATAAGTGTTTAAGACAATAACCGGCTTTCATCACTTGAATTTAAACAACAGCTACTGTATAAAATGGCTTAAAAGGATAATATTTATCCTGTTTTTACGTTAATAAACTAGAAATTTTAACGATTCTTATGAGGCTGACTATAATTTGTTTACGGGACGTATTAAGTGAAGGTCTGCTACAAAATAAGAGTGTAAAAGCAACAAAGATGACATAGAACCGTAAATGCTGGATGTTCGCACTTCATCAGATTTCAATTAAGACTTCATAGATCTGCTATGGCAGTGTCTTTTACACTGGAAATGCTTAATCAACGGTCAATTTAGTACTAAATTATTGTTTGAGCACAAGGCACGCTTATTAAGCGGTAGCCGGCAAAATGGCTACGTCAAAAGCACTTGTATTTGTTTCTATATCTTTTTAGAAGGTAATATCATATCCAATGGTGTCTAATGATGCTCTCCAAACGCTGATATGGATTTATTGCTTTTTTTATTGATTTTACGTCCAGGTATAAGGATGACTGCCAGATGTCGGAATCAAAGGTGAATGATCCTCTATAGTTTCAACATCTCTACTTGCCCCTATTGCTCGCACAGCTCTTTGCTATTTAATTATCCATGGCGGTATCGGTGTTGGTGCAGGCGTGGGTATCGGTGTTGGCGTGGGTACTGGTGTTGGTTCCGGTGTAGGCATCGGTGTTGGCGTAGGAGTGGGTATCGGTGTTGGCAAAGGCGTAGGTATCGTCGTGGGTATCGGTGTTGGCATAGGCGTGGTTAGCACTGTTGGGGTTGGCGTGGGTATCGATGCCGGAGTCGAGGCAGCAGTAATGTTTCCTGCAATGCTTGTCTTAGACGTTGTTGTGGCTGTACTGTTAACCGCGGCAGTACTTTTGGTATTCGAAGGAACGTACAATGCAGCAGAGACTAACGATACCGCTAGTAAAGCTAGAATTCCACCTACCAACAATTTTTTCCTGGATACTGGGTAGATGAGCGCTGAGAGCCACTTCAGTGGCTTAGTGTTGCGTTGTGATAAATATCCAACTTGCAGTCCACTCTGTTGTTGCGGTTCAGAAATGATCTCTTTGCTCTTTTTTGGGATTTTGTATTCTGATCCACATTCGGGGCAGAATCGCTCATATTGAGATAAAATGGTCCCGCAATATTCACAAACTTTCTTATCATCCATTACAATTCACGGCTTAGGTTATACTATTCATACTCGAGAAGTATGAAGGACTAAGACTTCATGGCTAATAAAACTCACGCTTTTAAAAAGATTATGAAATTTAGTCAGCCTCTTTTGAAATATTTGCTTTAAGTGAAAAAGGTGGATAAAATAAAAAAGAATAACGCCGCTATCTCTTGTGAATTTGCTTAAAAGAATTTACTTGACGAGGTATAATTAGTCTTAAATATAACGAATCTAACATTCACGTGAGTTTTAAGATCTTCACTATTTAATTTTACAATTTAACCTTTGGAGACTTCCCGATCGTAGATGAGCTAGTAACCAACCGTAATATACCTCATTGAGCCCAGTCACGGTCATAAAATGCTTTAAAAAACTAGGAGGCAATCGTTAATTTTTTTAAGTGCCTAGTAAATTCGTATGCGCAAAATATCACATTCAAGTTTATTTGTCAAACTAAAAATGCCTCAATTACTCCTTTTTACCGATATAAACCCACTGATCATATATTCCTGCGCTATCCCTGTTATCCATGATTTCACCCTTCAAGCCTAAGTTTGTCATAGCGTCATAAACAAAATCAACCTCTTCTTTTCTATGAACCGTGAAAATAAAAACGCCTCTACTAACAATAGAAACTGTTTCTGCAAGTATTTCTTGCCAACTGCACTTATTAAATTCATAAATCGAGCCCAGCATAAACCCGATGACACAGCTGAAGTTTTGACTATTAAAGAATTCATACTGTGATACCGTAGATGCATCCAAAACCACGGTCTCGTCCATTTCAAGAGCGCCATGATATAACCCCTCGCATATTGAGCACTTATCATTATCTAAAGCAAATACATTATACCCAAGTGCCCTTAATACTGCTGTCCCCATGCCATTACCGCAGCATATTTCAAGTATTTTAAATTTACTTAAGTCACACATCAGCTCAAGTCTCGTTTTAAATAGTAATCGTATTCTCTCCTGCCTCTCAAGAGAATAAGCCAGAGCATAGGATCTCTGTCTTGTAGCGCACTCGCAATTATTACCACTAAGAAGAGCACTCGATAGAATGATAAGAACAGCATCATGAAGCTCTGACCTTGTTAAGTAAAAGGTCATTTTCTTGCTGGATTGGACTCTTTCAAAAAAATCTAAAGCGTGTCTATCAAATTCAGGATCCATATTGACTACATCGGTGACAAGAGTCCAAAATTTGTCCTTAAAAGCAATACCTATAATGCGAGTACTGCTTCTACAAACAAGCAGGGCAACTGCTTCAAGCTGCTTCTTTCGCATTTCTTGAAGTATATATTTTGAAAATTCAATCTCTTTAAGTGCCGCATAACTACTCCCAACGAGGGAAATATCATCAGACCTAAGAAGATCGTTTAGTCTCATAGTTCCTTATTGTCTGTGCGCAATGCCGATAATATCACGAAGTTCGAAATTTCTTTCGCTCAAATATGTGTCTATGCCGTCCGAAACCTTCTTGAATATTGATATATCTTTTGCAGCAGCTGATCCAATCTGAATAGCGTGAGCCCCGGCCATTATAAGCTCGAGTGCACTTCTGTGGTCGTTAACTCCGCCTACACCAATAATCGGTATGTCCAACTCATTATAGAGTTCGTAGATACATCTAACCGCTATAGGGCGTAACGCGTGACCAGAAACTCCTCCGAAGATATTTCCAAGAATGGGACTCCCGCTCTCTACATCGATTGCCATGCCTGTCACAGTGTTTATAGCAACTACTGCATCGGCGCCTCCGCGCTCAGCTGCCTTCCCAATAGAAGTTATGTTACTAACATTTGGCGTGAGCTTGACCCAGATAGGAAGTTCAACCGTCTCTTTTACGCTTCTTGTTATTGTCTCTACAACAACGGGGTGGGATCCAACGTCGACTCCATAGCCTTCAGTGTGCGGGCAGCTTAAGTTAAGCTCAATAGCATCTGCTAGCCTACAAACACTAGTCGCAAGTGTTACAAATTCTCGTTCATCGCTACCAAAAATACTAACGATTATAGGCTTTGAATCCTTAAACGTCCTTAGATTTTCAAGTTCTTCAATAAATTCAAGTCCCGGATTTGGTAGTCCCATGGCGTTGATGTATCCCCCCTCGATCTCTACAACAACGGGCCCCCGATGCCCACCTCTTGGATATAATCCAATTGACTTAGTAACCACCGCTCCAGCACCGTTTTGCATCACCCGCCGAAGCGAAGATGCTGTTGTTCCTAGTACTCCAGCAGCGAGCATTGTTGGATTTCCAAGTTTTAGAGTTCCGATTCTAGTCTCCAATTAGACCCCTTAATTCTTTAAGAAATTGATAAATTATAAATCTACGCTCGGACATACCTCAAATTAGTCTGTGACGTTAAATCAGTTTATTAAAAGTGCATGTTCGACATAACTCAATTACTCAGCAAGAGTACAAAAAAATGAGGACAGGTAAAAGCACAGCATGTCTAACATTCGGCTCTGGTTCGGCGACTTTCAAATCGAGAATGGCAATTTGGTTGACTCAACAATCGTCCAAAAAGATGTGGCTTTAATTCTAAAAAGGATAAAAAGCGGTGACATCTCTAAGTTGGACAGAAATTACAGGAGTCGTTTTAGAGGTATTGCCTTGTCTTCAGGTTTTGTCAAGTCGGAGCTAGAATATACCGAGATTTTACGAGACGTAATGATTGAGCTAGCAAGAGAAAAAATTGCTAAAGCAGAAAGTCAAAAGGATCAACAGATAATTCAGTCTGTGGAATCTATTGACGATATTGACGAATCAATTAACTTGCTGTCCGAAAGGCTTAGCGAATGGCAAGGATTTAAGTTTGGATACTTAAAAGGCGAAGAATTAGAAACTGCCATAGTTTCTTTCGAACAAACGGGACATGAAAACGCAGCATTAAAACTCGCTTCGGCGATCGTAGCGCTGCGTGAGACACGACGGCACATCGCAGACCATATCTCTGCTGATATGAGAGCCGTTGCACCTAATCTGGCAAACCTAGCTGGAGAACTTCTTGGAGCGCGTCTGATATCTAAAGCAGGTGGGCTCGATAACCTTGCGAAGATGCCATCGAGCACAGTGCAGGTAATAGGAGCATCTAAGGCGCTCTTTAAGCATTTGAGGTACGGCACAAAGCCGCCCAAGCACGGAATAATATATCAACATCCACTAATAAATAAGAGCCGAGCTTCGCAAAGAGGAAAAATAGCTCGTGCATTAGCCTCTAAGATATCTGTAGCTGCGAGACTTGATAATTTCTCAAATAACTTTAATCCGGAATTACTGACAGATCTTGAAAAAAAAGTAGAAAATATAAAAAATATGTCAAATAAGCTTGAGCAGGAGAATGAACATAAAGCCACATAAAATTAAGGGCGTTTATCTGATTGACAACAATCTGGCAACTAGGGGAAGCGCTGTTTACGGTGAGAGAACTTTCGGAGACTATCGATTCTGGGATCCAAGAAGGAGCAAACTAGCAGCCCTTATAAGAAAAAAAGGAGATCTAGCAATAGAATCTGATCAAAAGGTGCTGTATCTCGGGGCGGCCTCTGGCACTACTGCGTCCCATCTTTCTGATATTGTTTCGCTAATATACGCAGTTGAGTTGAGTTTTCGTGTGGGCAGAGATCTTATTAAGACATGTGAAAGCAGGAGAAATATCATACCCCTCATATCAGATGCCTCTCAACCTGATTATGATCAAATCGTTGAACTAGTAGACCTCATTTATCAAGATGTTGCCCAGAGACGGCAAGCTGAAATTGCGATAAAAAATGCTGAGATGTTTTTGAAAGCTGGCGGTTATGCATTTATAATGATAAAAGCGCGAAGTATCGACGTAACAGCCGAGCCCCGTGAAGTATATAAATCTCAAATAAAAAAGCTTGAGGAGATGTTCGACATTGAAGCGGTAAGAGAGCTTGAGCCTTTTCACAAAGACCATGCGGCCGTTATAGCAAAAATTCCGTAGGGTCGTTAACAGGGCAATAACGCTTACGTAAACTGAAAGTTGAATGTGACCGTATTATTTTGTATTTCTACACGATTTTTATGTCAAGAGTCGGTAAAGTTTATTAGCCAACCGATGTATCATATTATACCTACCGCTTTTATCGTGGGAGATGACTAAATGGCACGCAAACCAGCAAAAATGTATAGAAAAATATCAGGACCAGCATACACGCGAAGAGAGTACATGGGGGGAGTTCCCGGCAGCAAGGTGGTGCAGTTTGATACGGGTAACTTAAATGGTGACTTCAAAGTAGCAGTTTCCTTAATCGTAAATGAGGAATGCCAGGTTAGACATAGTGCACTCGAATCTGCGAGAATTGCAGCGAACAGATACCTCCTCAAGGCCGCAGGACGGCTTAATTATAGATTCAAACTACGAGTCTACCCCCACCACGTGTTGCGTGAGAACAAGATGGCAACTGGCGCAGGAGCTGATCGCGTACAGGATGGGATGAGGCGAGCATTTGGAAAAGCAGTGGGGACAGCGGCACGGGTCACTTCCAATCAGAGAATATTTACGGTGTATGTAAATCCTCAAAACTTCGTAAAAGCTAAAGAAGCCCTGAGGCGCGCATCAATGAAGGTAGCGCCACCGTGTAGGGTAGTTATAGACCAAGGCGCGGAGTTAATCGAGGGGTGACTATCTAACCAATTAGGAAAATGTCTTCCAAGGGTATTCACAAAAAAATTTATAAGATTTAAGAAGGTGTATGCAACGAATAGTTATGAAGAGTATTTGAGTAGAGGGATTAAAAAATTGCCGAGCATCAAGGGAGATGATGCGAGGTTTGTAATACCCATTCCAAAGGTATTTACGGAGGGCAGAACAACTGTCCTTGACAATTTCAGTGAAATTGTCAGCACTTTGAATAGAGATCCTGATCACGTCCTCAAGTACCTATTACGAGAACTTGGAACTGCCGGTAAAATCGATGGGGGCAGGGTAGTATTCCAAGGTAGATTTTCTAACGATTTAATAGCATCATTGATCGACGAATACGTTGAAGAATTCGTGATTTGTTCTGAGTGTAACAGGCCTGACACCCACCTCACAAAAAGTGATCGTACTTTAATGCTGAAATGTGACGCATGCGGAGCTCACAGACCAATAAAGAAGCGACTTGTGAAAAAGGAAGTTGCAAGGAATTCGCTCGAAGAAGGAGAGACCTACGAAGTTCGCATCGAAGCCGTTGGAAGACGAGGAGATGGCATAGCAAAAATAGGAAAATATTCATTATTTGTTCCGGGCACGCAAAAGGGCGACGTTGTTAAAGTGAAAGTTAAGAAGATCTCCGGAACGCTTGCGTTTACTGAACGAGTAAACTGAAGTTTGCTAGGGCAGCTTGGGGTGGCCATGCGGGAATTCATAATCGTCGGGCATAAAGCTGTCACCTCGGGAGAATTCCCGTTAAATGATATGCCTGGATCTGCAGGCCGAATCGACATACTTGCGCGGTGTGTAAATTCAGCTTTCTTTACGTCGTTTAATGTCAGGCGAGACACGCGAATAATTCTCGTATTGTTGGGAGAGCCGGATCCTCCGAAAGTCTTGCGGTTTGAGGGGTCAGAACTGAAGTACTTAAATCCTGATGAGAGAAGTGCCGGCTCCCTTATAAAAAAAGCTCTTTCGATTGGAGTAAGGGATAATCAGCTGATGTCGACTCCAGGTGTATACGTTGCTCGCGGAGGTCTGAAAGACGTCCTTAGTGTTATTGATGTCACTAATGCCATTTACCTTCACGAGAGCGGTGAAGATATCCGTGACGTTGATTTGAACTGCAAACATGTAACATCGATCCTGGGAGATCATTTAGGACTTATGGAGGAAGAGGAGGCATTGATTCACAAGGCACGAAGAGTAAGCTTGGGACCAATACCACTACATGCTGATCATTGTATTATTTTAATCCACAACGAATTAGATAGAAGATGTTTGAAGTCATAAGATCAATTTTGAAAGAAGGCCCAATATGTGAGGATTGTCTTGGCAGGCAATTCGCCAAGCTCTCAACTAATCTTAGCAATAAGCAACGAGGCAGGGCTATAAAGCTAATTGTAGCTATGCTCGATAATCGGCCAATTGACGCAAATACATGCCGAGATGAGAGTGAGAACTGTTGGGTCTGTGGTGGGCTTTTTAGCCATCTCGATGTCTGGGTTGACCGTTGCGTAGAGACCCTAAAGGAATACGAATTTGGCAACTTCTTAATTGGAACCAAACTATCCGGCAGACTGTCGGAGAATGAGGAGATACTGTGGTTTGAATCGAAAATCACGACAGCCGAACCTCTGAGGTCACATTTAAATAGAGAAGTCGGAAAAAGAATTGAAAATATAACGAGTAAAAGGGCCGAATTTAAAGAGCCTGAAATCTTGATTATTTTAAATCTCGCAAGGGGGGAAATTGAGCTCACCGCGAACCCAATTTTCATATATGGTAGGTATAAAAAATTTGTAAGAGGTTTTCCCCAGACTCGATGGCCTTGCAGAGAATGCAGGGGAAAAGGATGCGGCCGGTGCGACTTTACAGGTAAAATGTATTTTGACTCAGTGCAGGAGATAATTGCTGGCCCGGTACTGGAAGTTACTGAGGGTGCCGATGTGATTTTTCACGGTGCCGGACGTGAAGATATCGATGCTCTGATGCTTGGTACGGGGAGACCATTTGTGCTTGAGGTAAAAAGACCCGCAAAGCGATATCTTGACCTCAAGAGGCTAGAGTCCGTGATAAACTGCAATCAGCAGAAAGTTGCGGTCTCTGATTTGAAGTTAGTTCATCGCGATTCGGTTGAAAAAGTTAAAAATGCTAAGTCGGATAAAGTTTATAGACTTAAACTTACATACGAAGGTGCACTTAACAGAAAAAAGTTAAAACAAGCTTTAACACAATTAGAAGGCACGATAGAACAAATTACTCCCAAACGGGTCTCACACCGCCGGGCCGAAATAACGCGGATAAGAACGGTTCATTCAGCGAAACTGGATGGTGAATATATATTCATAAAATGTGAGGGTGGGCTTTACGTCAAAGAGCTCATATCCGGCGATGAAGGCAGAACAAAGCCGAATTTGTCCGAACTTATCGGCATACCAGTAAAAGTTGAAGAACTTGACGTATTAGAAGTGAGCGGAGGACTTTGATGCCAAGATCACACGGAGAGAGAAGAAAAACGAGATATAAATTGAAGAAAAGCACAAGGGAGAAGGGGCTATCACCCGTTAGCTGGGCAATAAGGAATTTTGAACAAGGCCAAATGGTGCATGTTGATATTAACCCGAGCGTACATAAGGGTATGCCTAATCCAAAGTTTCACGGAAGAACCGGTAAGGTTTTAGGTCAACGTGGCAACGCTTATGTAGTTAAAGTTACCGACGGAAACTCCGTTAAGACGATAATAGCTAATCCGCAGCACTTAAAACCTCAAAGATAAAAAAATATGATAGTCAAGCAGATACTAGGTGAACAATATCTAACGCTTCCAGAGGTGAAGGAAATCTTAGCTGACGTGTCAAAGCAAAAATCTGCAGAGGACCTCCAGTATGAACTAAAGCGTGCGCTCGACCACGCAAACACTTTTGCAAAGCTCGACGTTACCGAATCAAAGGCTCTTGTGCATGAATTAAAAGGCTTAAGCAAGATGAAAGAAGAGATAGCAATTCGAATTGCTGATATCGTTCCGCTTTCTAAGGAT
This sequence comes from uncultured Methanomicrobia archaeon, assembly GCA_964557335.1. Classification (GTDB taxonomy): domain Archaea; phylum Halobacteriota; class Bog-38; order Methanoflorentales; family Methanoflorentaceae; genus DASPRZ01. The sequence goes on from CAZKZX010000007.1 coordinate 9,936, forward strand.
GAATTACGATCGATCTATGCAAAAGAGCGCTTTACGCTCACTGAGGATGAACTCGAAGAAATACTTGACATTGTAGCTCGTCACTTTTAGAACATATGTAGGGGCGCTCATGAAAGGAGAGAGGGAAAGTTACGTTCGAGTGTTAGATTACTTGCAACATGGTCATCCTGAAGACCCCCATCCTGCTTACAAAAAGAGGCCAATTATACACGCAGTTGGAGAAGATCATTTTACACTTCTTGAGCTAGTTCCACGAGAACACGTAGTCCCACAGGTATACGAGCGTCTGTATATCGGTGAGGGTGAAAGGGACAAGATCGATCACGTAAAAAAAAGGCTCACGTATAAAGAACTGACTCACGGCGCCAAGGTTGAACTTCCTTATGCCCTTGAGCAAATAGTAAAGGAGAATGAAGAGAGGTTTATTAAGTTCTTTAACGAAGCCCCACCTCTTACTACACGTCTTCACACGTTTGGGCTCCTACCTGGAGTCGGTAAAAAGTTAATGTGGACAATTTTGGAAGAGCGAAAAAAGAAACCATTTGAAAGCTTTGAAGATATCGCCCACAGGGTTAAGGGTCTCTATCATCCCGAGAAAGTGATAGTCAAAAGAATCGAAGAAGAGCTTAGCGATGAACACGTCAAGTATAAACTCTTCACAAAATGAGGGATCGTTACACAGTTGACAGAATCTTGATGCCCTATAGCTCAAAAAAAACTTACAAAAAACACAAGTTAGGGCAGCATTTTTTAATCAATGATAAGATTATTGAAAAAATAATCGATTACGCGAGCATTAAAAGCAATGAAACTATCCTCGAAATCGGAGGTGGTACGGGAAGCTTAACGGCAAAGTTGTGTGAACGAGCTCATAAAGTTATAGTAATTGAACTTGATAAAAATTTAGCGGATATTCTATCGACGCTGCAAGGCGTAGAAGTTATAATTGGAGATGCATTACAGGTAGATTTTCCGGCATTCGACAAAACAGTTTCAAATCTACCGTACTCGATGTCGTCTGATATTACTTTTAAATTGCTCAAATATGACTTTATCTGTGCGATTTTGATGTATCAACTCGAGTTTGCAAAGAGGATGGTAGCAGTCGAGGGCACAAAGGAATATAGTAGACTCACGGTTTGTCTGAATTATAAAGCTAAGGTCTCGATTCTCGACCGCGTTCCGAGGAGCGCTTTCTTCCCTCAACCACAAGTTGAATCTGCGATCGTCAAGCTCGTGCCCATCCAATCACCCTTCCGTGTGTCGGATGAAAACTTTTTTAAAAAATTTGTAACAGGAATATTTACGCAGAGACGTAAAAAGCTTAAAGGTGCAATGTTAAATGCATCAAGATTGATTGGAATAACAGATGTTAATGATATCATTAATAAAATCCCAACAGATTTCTTAAACCTTCGGCCCTACGAGCTTAAACCTGATGAAATTGCAGCAATTTCAAATCAAATTGTGGAGCTGATAAAACATTAAAGTGTTTCAGTTCATTATTATAGGAATGATACAAATAACCGGTTGTGGATAATAAATAAGCATGCGTGACGACATGGTGCAGAGCGTATATTACAACAGTGAAGAGATAAAGGTACTATCAAATGTTTATGTGCCTTCAGATGATACATTTGCGTTATTGGATGAGGGCTTAAAGATTGTTCGTGAGACTGATTGCGTATTAGAGGTTGGAACAGGATCCGGTATAATAGCCAAATTCCTTTCAATGAGAGCAAAGTCAGTAATAGCAACGGATATAAATCCTTATGCAATAGAAAATGCACAAATAAATGGTGTAAATGTTAAGAGGGGAAATTTTTTTGCAGATTTGGCTTACAAGTTTGACCTTATTGTCTTTAATCCTCCCTATCTGCCTACGTCAAGGGAGCCTGAGGAACCGAAAGACTGGCTTAGCAAAGCTTGGGATGGCGGGCCGACAGGAGCGGAAGTAAGCATGGAATTTTTGTCCGAAGTAACGAACTACTTAACAGAGTCTGGTAAGCTTTTAATAGTGGTATCTTCACTCGCAAGCTTCCAACAAATCATCACAAAAATGATAGATCTGTTCGAGGACGTAAATATAGTTGCAAAAAAAAAGTTGCAGTTCGAAACTCTTTATGTGCTTTTAGGCTCAACAAACCGTAAGAAGGTTCTACCAGCATCGATAACTCCTAGATATTATTAAAACCAGTTAAATAAACTTGCACATCAGGATTTCGTCTGCATATGTTCCATCGTCAAGCTTGGCCTTTTTTAATCTTCGACCTTCATAGCAATAATGTAATGAAGTATAAAGAGCGACGGCCGGATTACCGTCGTAATAGTTCACTTCCATTTTCTCAACGCCTCTTTTCTTCGCTAGCGATTCAAGGGTCTTGATCAGTATAGTTCCAAGACCTTTGTTTTGAAAACCCGGATGAATGGCAATTCCAAATGCCGCGGCGTGTGCGACTCTCGACCTAGCTTCATTTAAAAGCAACGATGCCGTAGCGACGATTCTCCCCTCGCACAACCCTACAACTGTTACTCTATTGTTGTTTAAATTATCCAACCAGCGTTGTTTATTATCTTCAATATCCTCGGGCTTGAATCGCATGGAGAGATATCTATCTACTTTGCCAAGCCATGAATATAAAAACTCATATCTTCCATCGCTATAGTCTTCTCTCGTTGCAATTTTCAGTTGGATGGTCTTACCATCCTTCAGAGTAACAACCTTAGGAAGCTTAACGCTGTGGGACATTAACTTGAAGCTGCTTCTTCTAACTGTAATTTAATGAGTTCGAGAAGCTCGACACAATTCTCGCTTAATCTAGCAGCAGCTTCCCTCAAGGCGATCAAGGGATCAACAGATTCTGTATTGATATAAAATATTGGATTACTGATCATAGGGTGCTTTATGTCATAAGTAGCAACTTTAACACGAGGATCTTTAAGTAGCGATGACTTTAGGGCGTTTAAAAATGTGTGCCCTTCATCGAGAAATTCAAGCTCGGCTTCCTCTTGAGTGACTTTTATAATTTTTATATTCAACGTACACCACTTCTTACGCAACACTATACATAAACTAACATTTAATTTATCTCATGAAAAACGATCGTCATCGTTAGCTCTTAAATTACTCCTCTACCGTAGTCCTCTGAAATCTTTCTGGTTTCATTACGTCCACATTTTGGGCATTCTAGCTTGCTTTCTTTTTTTACAAGAGCTGAGCGACACTTTGTGCAGATAGCTTTTATAACTCCTAAGTTTTTATCCAAGGTGCTAAGTCGCAAGCTTTTTTCATCAATAACCTTTGCTTTAATTATATCGTGCTGCTCGAATTCGGAATCAATTTTTGCCACATATGAATTCTTAATGTTAGAGATGTGAATAGCCCCTTGATCAACATTAGCAATTTCGCGATACTCTTGTCCTTTAATTCTTGCTATGTCCACGATTACGACTGAGTTCTTCAGGTCTACAACTCTCCCAACAACAATGTCCCCATTCTTAAGAATAGGCGGCGGATCCATCAAGGGGACTATTTCAATAATTCGCTCTTTCTTATTTTTTTCAACTTTTCCTGTTAAAGCAGCGTAAATTTTACCTTTCTCTTCATACGTTCCATCGCCTGCTATGTATTCCTCAGACGTACCTATTAAATCTCCTGGAATAACTATGTTCTTCATTTACAGTCCTTACCTTCATAATGTTATATGTCATTAAGTTAAATTAATCAATTCTCTCCATGCGAAAAAGTACAACGTCTATGTATTCTATTTTCTTTTTATGAAACTTAAATGTATGCGCTATTGGAAGTTTCAGTTTTATTGAATGAGTGATTAAATTAGGAGCGGAAAATTTCCGCACGAAACGTTCGGAAACAGCATTTTGTATCATATAAACAGTGCGTCCTATGATAAATGCCTTTTTTAAAAATGGTCTATCTTGCCCTTTTCTCTGCGCTCCAAATGGTGGGTTCATGATCACGGTGTCGAAATCCCCTTGAAACTCATCTACGCTGCAGTTTATCCATGCGATGTTTACCCCAATTTCGCGAGCGTTAGCCCTTGCGATTTCAAGAACGTATTCGTCAATGTCGACGCCTGTCGTAATCCCTCCCAAGAGCGCCGACCCAACTGCTAATACACCTGTTCCGCAGCCAAGATCTACAACCCGTTTACACTCGATGTCCCCTTTCATATACGCTAGATATAAAAGTTTTGCAGCGAGCCGGGGGGGCGTCGAATATTGCTCAAGCTCTAACAAGGGCTTCTCAAATCTCCTAACTTTTTCGAGAACTATCTCGAGCTTTCGCTGTCTCATGATGTTGGAGATAAAATAAAGAGCGGAGGTTTTATCGCTTTCTGTTCACGAGGTATGCTACAAATGTAAGCGTAGCAAGAGCGAAAACAACCTCAAAACCTGGCAGCGGATTACTACTTCGATTGCCCGTAGTGTTGCCTGACATTGTCGTGCGTCCGCTCGGGGTCCCGCCTTCAGTCGACTTCTGTGGGATATTTACCTCCTTGTTGACCCCGGCATAAGCCGTCGTCGTTGTTTGCAGCCCATTTGCGGGATTTGTAGCGCGTACGTCAGCACTAACCGTCGCATTATCCACTAAACTCTTTGAAGCATAGAAGCGCCATCCAACATTCATATGATGGATTTCCATTGCACTTACGTTAGTATCTCCAGCGTTTCCCGATAATTGGCTAAAGTCAGCTGAAACGCTTTGACGGACTCTATTTTCGTTGACTCCTGGATTATCTTTCGTAGGATTATCAGTGGTATGGCATAACCTACAGTTTCCGTTTATAAAAGTTACAACAGAACTATACTCCCCAGGTCTAACGAGGCCTTTGTCGTTAGGATTCCCTTTAGGACCATATATAGTAGTATTAAGATGGAGTGGATAATTTTCTACTCTCATCAAAGTTGTTCGAGTAGGACCATACGGATCTTCAGCTTTAATGATATACTGTCCAGCTTTTAGCTCGGGCGTCATCCACGGAAATACAACGAATCCGTTTGGTTGTGTTTTATTGGCAGCATCGTTCTGTCCCCCATCAGTCACGTTGGCAATTTTAATCCAAGATCCACTATCGTCGTCAAGACCATTGTTATTCGCATCGTAATAATACAGAAGAGTTATTGTGCTGCCGTTCCTTGCGACGTCAGCAGATATTACTACTTTGTCTCCCGAGCCAATAGGTGTATCAACCGAAACGTTCATCGTGCCGAAAATTGGCACGATACTCACAGCTATTAGTGCCAGCGCTGCAATCAGCACAATAGGTGCTAACGTGAATTTTTTGGACGGACTTGCCATATCGAGGACCTCAAAACTTTTTATAATCTTATCACTAAGTATGTATATAAAACATTCGAGTGTCCTTTAACGCTAAAGAAGAAACTCGGAACGACCTTTTTTTGTGTGCGGGAGGAAACCAGTTTTTTCTAACAATATAAATAAAAACCGAAGAAAGACTGAGTTATTTTTATTACTAACAATACGAATAAGTGGCCGATGAAAGACTTTTTTTATCCAAAATCGATTGCAGTAATAGGTGCATCGCGGACGGAGGGAAAGGTTGGACATTCAATTTTAAAAAATTTGATCGAGTCTGGTTTTGAAGGTGAAATAGTTCCAGTTAACCCGAATGCCGATGAAATCTTCGGATTAAAAAGCTTCGCTAAAATTAAAAAGGTAGACCTGGCCGTGATTGCTGTACCTGCAAAAATAGTACCATCTGTACTTGAAGAATCGGCGAAGCTCGGCATAAAGGCCGCGATAATAATCTCGGCGGGGTTTAGGGAGACTGGGCCAGAGGGTGCGCGACTTGAGTCCCAACTAAGAGAGATAATAAAAGAGCATGGAATACGAGTCATTGGACCTAATTGTCTGGGCATAATTAGCACGGGAGCTAAGATGAACGCATCCTTCGCCGCTGAATATCCCAAAAGAGGAAATATATCATTTATATCCCAAAGCGGCGCGCTATGTACATCAATTCTCGATTGGGCTGCTACAGAAAATATTGGCTTTGATAAGTTTATTAGTACAGGTAATAAGGTAGATGTCACCGAGGCTGATTTGTTAGAATACATGAAGAATGATCCTGCAACTAAGGTCATTGGGCTATACGTTGAGGGGATTGAAAATGGAAGAGAGTTTATGGAGGCCTCACAGCGGTCATCGAAAATGAAGCCCTTAATTGCACTTAAATCAGGAAAAACTGCGACCGGGGCAAAAGCTGCTTCGTCGCACACAGGCGCGCTAGCAGGTTCAGATGCTGTTTATGATGCTGCGTTCAAGCAATCCGGAATTATTCGTGTCGCAACTGTAGATGAATTTCTAGATGCGTTTAAAGCATTCTCAATGTCCAATGTGCCAAAAACTGACTCACTAGCAATACTCACAAATGCAGGAGGCCTAGGTGTCCTTGCTAGTGACGCAAGTGCCGAATACGGGATAATGCTTGCAAATTTTACCAATGAAACGATTAAGGCTCTGAGACAGAAGCTTCCGACTGAAGCGAACTTATATAATCCTGTAGACGTGCTCGGTGATGCGATTGCTGATAGATACACTAGCGCCTTTGATGTCATTTTAACGGATGAAAATGTAGGATCCGTTATTGTCCTTCTTACGCCACAAGCGGTAACAGAAGCCAATCTGACTGCTGTACAAATTGTCAGACTATGTTCCACGACGGACAAGCCAATAATGACCTCTTTCATAGGCGGAGCACAACTTGCAGGCGCAGTTGAAATCCTGAAAATTGGAGCAGTACCTAACTTCCCAAGTCCCGAAAGGGCTGTCAGGGCTATGGGCAATCTCATGAAATATGCAAAAGTTGAAGCTCATAGAGAGACCAGACGACCTCCTGTGATCAACGGTAAAACAAAGGAGGTTGTGAAGCAGATTGAGAAAGTGAGAAAAGATGGCAGGCTTTTAATGAGTGAAGAGGAAGGACGCGTTATACTTAGAGCTTATGGAGTTCGAACTCCGATTGAAAGACACGCGAGTTCCCGAGAAGACGCTGTTAGAGCTGCTCATCAAATAGGCTACCCTGTAGTTATGAAAGTAAGCTCGCCGGATATCTCTCATAAATCAGACGTAGGTGGGATTGTAGTAAATATCAACACCGATAAGGAAGCTAAAAACGCCTACGAAGCGATCTATGCCAATATAAATAAAAGACTTCCTGAGGCTCACGTAAAAGGAGTAATCGTACAGAAAATGATTGAGGGAGAGGAAGTGATAATCGGTGTAACTCGTGATCCACAATTTGGTCCTTTCATAACTTTTGGACTTGGAGGGATTTACGTGGAAGTTTTAAAAGACGTCTCATATAGAGTGGCACCGGTCACCTCAGAAGAAGCAAAAAAAATGATTACTGAAATAAAATCCTACCCGATTCTACTGGGAGTAAGAGGTGGGATACCGCTCGACATTGACGGCATAGCTGATGTAATATTGCGCTTAAGCCAGATAATACAGGAATTCGATGAACTGCAAGAGATAGAAATAAATCCACTCTTAGTTCAGGAGCGTGGCTGCTACGCAGCAGATGCCCTCGTTGTAATTCGAGCCAAAGACAATAATTGATTATTATAGGTGGTGAAAATATTGGATGTAGAGTGCGATACAAAAACGCTGGTAATAAGCTCTGTTTCTGAAAGGGTCGGCAAGACTATCGTGGCTTTGGGGCTTGCTTTAAACTTCACAGGGAGGATAGGATTTTACAAACCCATTCGTGAAAATCTGATCACGGTAAATGGTAGCTTAGTTGAAGAAGATGCTTATTTAATGAGGCACGCTTTGGACCTCGAAGATGAATCATTACTTTCACCGTTTCCTTACAACATTTTAAAAGGAGCGACATTGGCGGACGTTGTGTGCGGATTGAACCGCGTTTGTGAGTACAAAGACGTGGTCTTGATAGAGGGCACGAAAGATATTAGCACAGGTTTCCTCCACAACATTTCAAGCATTCAACTTGCACAAGCTCTAAACACTCAAATATTGCTAGTTACTGATGTATATTCGCTTGATAAGGTCGCGATGATAAAACTCCTCCTTGATGAGCTTGACGTTCCGTTGAAGGGGATAGTCCTTAACCAATCAAAAGATTCTGTACTTGAAAATTACATGTCTAAAAAAGGCATAAACATCTTAGGTTCCGTTCCATTCCTAAAAGAGCTCAAAGCACTTCACATGTTCGAAATAGCTGAAGATTTAGGAGGAGAAATAATCGTTGCTGGGCGAGATTTGCCGATTGAAAATGTCCTTATAGGCGCTATGACGCCTGAGTCCGCTCTCAAATATTTTATGAGAGTTCCTGCAAAAGCAGTTATAACGGGCGGAGACCGAGCGGATTTACAGATTGCCGCGCTATCGACGCCAATATCATGTCTAATTTTAACCGGAGGCTTATATCCTTCTAATCAGGTTATTGCGCGAGCACAAGAACTCGGTGTCAGTATACTACTCGTCCATCAAGATACCTTGACAACTGCTGAAAGAGTTGAGGCGCTCACGGCCCGAATTGACCCGTTTGACGCAAATAAGATTAGAATCATAAAGGAATTAATAGCACAAAATATTGATTTGGACTTAATGTGGAAACAATAATACAAGCGGCTTAGAGCTAACTAAACTGATGCGGGAATTGTCAACCCAGCGTGTTGTCTAAGCAGTAGTGTAGTTTAGTCAATTCAACAAGCTTTTTTCTTATGTGTTACTTTTTCTCTTAGCGCTGTTTTGTACCAACGTCCCCAACAACACATGTGTCAGTTATAAAAGTATAAGCGTTGCTAAACTGTCAATATCCTGACGTGTCAACGCAACTTTGTCGGATTCATTTCCCTATATTTGTCGTCTTTAGCGTGATTACGTCAAATTATCTTTTTCTTTCTTTCTAAAAACAGCTCGCGATAAAGCCTAGTTCTTATTAGCCCCGCCATTACTATTGTAAATACTATCCCCCGTTTGTTAAAGCTACAGGGAGTTGTGCTAGCTTTCTGTTGTGCTCATCGCTTTAGTCAGCAGACATACCTCAATTGATGAAGCGCACTTAATTTGGTCAGAAGGTAGTGGCGGCAGACTCAACGAATTTGGGTTATTTTTTAAGTGTCAGTACTACATTCAAAAGCTTCCGCTTTGAAGAGGTTTAGAGAAAAGGTGACAGCTCTTTTTTCGTAACTATGTGAAGAAATCAAGCTAGTTGTTTCTCGGTTTGTTACCTGTTGAATTTTTAAAATTTACATATATCCTGGCGTTGCGGCGTTAAATATCTTCGCTGTGTGTCCCGATAGTAATATAATGTTGAACCAAACTGAATGGAAGAATTAGCTTTTACTTTATCTATCGTTACTTATGGTCTAGCAATGGTTTTTAGGATACATCATTGAGTTTATCAATGTCTTTTGTGACCTTTGATATTCATTTGTACTTATTATTTATTAAATCTTTAATTTTTGGAAGTTGATCACCAAATGCAGCTCTATGTTGATTTTCATAATATATTTGAGTAAGAACGGGGACGAATGAATTCATTATTGAAATACAGATCATTGCAGCTGCGACTAATGCATTACATTCAATTTCATCTAACTACATTACTTGTAAGATATTATAATTCATA